>NZ_JBHYXD010000039.1:20676-23127 GCF_042751995.1 Streptomyces sp. NPDC059371
GTCCTGGTCGGCGGGACCGCGCACCACGTATTGCCTCCCGGACCTCCCTGACCCCTCCTGCCAGGCGGGGGTGACACACCCCATGCGGGGGCGACACTCCCAGGCGTATGCGACATCGCCGGGCATGGGCGACGCACCCAGAAGCAGGCGACGCACCCCCGGATGAACCCGGTGGCCGGTGCGTACGTGCCACAAGGGGGCAGACTCGTGCGAACTCGTGTGGTGTCGTGAAGGGCGGCGGGGCCGTACCGCGGGGCTCCGGTGTGCCGTACGGACCGAGAGTTGGGCCGACAGCACGGCATAGGTCTAAACCAATTTCAGGTCGGGCCTTGTCACCGGGCTCCCGGTCTGATGAGCTGTGGCCTGGGACACAACGGACACCCTGGGAAAGGGAGATGTCGTGAGCAACGAAAGCCTGGCCAACCTGCTGAAGGAAGAGCGCAGGTTCGCGCCGCCCGCCGACCTGGCGGCGAACGCCAATGTCACCGCGGAGGCGTATGAGCAGGCCAAGGCTGACAGGCTCGGCTTCTGGGCCGAGCAGGCCCGTCGGCTGACCTGGGCCACCGAGCCGACCGAGACACTGGACTGGTCCAATCCGCCGTTCGCGAAGTGGTTCGCCGACGGCAAACTGAACGTCGCTTATAACTGCGTGGACCGGCATGTCGAGGCCGGGAACGGCGACCGCGTCGCCATCCACTTCGAGGGCGAGCCGGGCGACAGCCGGGCCATCACCTACGCCGAGCTCAAGGACGAGGTGTCGAAGGCCGCGAACGCCCTCACCGAGCTGGGCATCGGCAAGGGCGACCGGGTCGCCGTCTATCTGCCGATGATCCCCGAGGCCGTCGTCGCGATGCTGGCGTGCGCCCGTATCGGCGCCGCGCACTCGGTGGTCTTCGGCGGGTTCTCCGCCGAGGCGATCGCCACCCGTATCCAGGACGCCGACGCCAAGCTGGTCATCACCGCCGACGGCGGTTACCGGCGCGGGAAGCCGTCCGCGCTCAAGCCCGCCGTCGACGACGCGGTGGGCCGGGTCGACGGAGTCGACAAGGTGCTGGTGGTGCGCCGCACCGGCGAGGACGTCGACTGGACCGAGGGCCGCGATGTCTGGTGGCACGACATCGTCGGACGGCAGTCGGCCGAGCACACGCCGGAGGCGTTCGACGCCGAGCAGCCGCTGTTCATCCTCTACACGTCCGGGACCACGGGGAAGCCGAAGGGCATCCTGCACACCTCGGGCGGCTACCTCACGCAGGCCTCGTACACCCATCACGCGGTCTTCGACCTCAAGCCGGAGACCGACGTGTACTGGTGCACGGCCGACATCGGCTGGGTCACCGGGCACTCGTACATCACGTACGGACCGCTCTCGAACGGCGCGACGCAGGTCATGTACGAGGGGACGCCGGACACGCCCCACCAGGGGCGGTTCTGGGAGATCGTGCAGAAGTACGGGGTGACGATCCTCTACACGGCGCCCACGGCCATCCGTACGTTCATGAAGTGGGGCGACGACATCCCCGCGAAGTTCGACCTGTCCTCGCTGCGGGTGCTCGGGTCGGTGGGCGAGCCGATCAACCCCGAGGCGTGGATCTGGTACCGCAAGCACATCGGCGGGGACCGTACGCCGATCGTCGACACCTGGTGGCAGACCGAGACCGGCGCGATGATGATCTCGCCGCTGCCCGGGGTCACCGAGACGAAGCCCGGCTCGGCGCAGCGCGCACTGCCCGGCATCTCGGCCACGGTCGTCGACGACGAGGCGAACGAGGTGCCCGACGGCGGTGGCGGGTACTTGGTGCTCACCGAGCCGTGGCCGTCCATGCTGCGCACGATCTGGGGCGACGACCAGCGGTTCCTCGACACGTACTGGTCCCGCTTCGAGGGCAAGTACTTCGCCGGGGACGGGGCCAAGAAGGACGACGACGGCGACGTATGGCTGCTCGGCCGCGTCGACGACGTGATGCTCGTGTCCGGCCACAACATCTCGACGACCGAGGTCGAGTCGGCCCTCGTCTCCCACCCGACGGTCGCCGAGGCGGCGGTCGTGGGTGCGGCGGACGAGACCACCGGGCAGGCGATCGTCGCCTTCGTCATCCTGCGCGGGACCGCTTCCACCGAGGACGAAGGGCTGATGGCGGAGCTGCGCAACCACGTGGGCACCACGCTCGGCGCGATCGCCAAGCCGAAGCGGGTCCTGCCGGTGGCCGAGCTGCCGAAGACCCGGTCCGGGAAGATCATGCGCCGGCTGCTGCGCGACGTGGCGGAGAACCGTGAACTCGGTGACGTCACGACGCTCACCGACTCCACGGTGATGGACCTGATCCAGGCGAAGCTGCCGGCAGCGCCCAGCGAGGACTGAGGCGGGCCCGTCCCGCCGGCCCGGCCCTGAGGGTGGGGGAGCCACGTCAACACATAACACCACCCCCAACAAGTTTGAAGACACCAGCCCCC
>NZ_JBHYXD010000039.1:23137-31114 GCF_042751995.1 Streptomyces sp. NPDC059371
CGCGCCGGGCGGCCGCCGGCCGCGGCCGGGGGGCGGCGGGGCGGGCGCCGCCGCGCGGGCCCGGGGGGGGGGGGGGGGGCCGCGGCCCCCCCCCCCCCC
The DNA here is from genome assembly GCF_042751995.1 of Streptomyces sp. NPDC059371. Classification (NCBI taxonomy): domain Bacteria; kingdom Bacillati; phylum Actinomycetota; class Actinomycetes; order Kitasatosporales; family Streptomycetaceae; genus Streptomyces; species Streptomyces sp. NPDC059371. The sequence continues at coordinate 23,237 of NZ_JBHYXD010000039.1, forward strand.
CCCCACCCCTCAGGCGTTTCCGTCCCCTCGCCCGTTTCCGCCCCTCACCATTGCGCGCGCCCCGACCGCCGGCGCCCGACCGCGAAACGCGACCGCTGAAACCCGACGCCGATGCCCGGCCACCGACGCCCCACCGCCGGCACCCCGGCCGGGCGACCGGCCCAGCGCCCCTTCGGCCCAACCAGCGGGCTCCGCGCCCGGTCCGGCCGTAACGTGAAGATCCCCCACCGACCCGGCCGGATCATGGGTAAAGTAAGTAAAGCGTCAAACACGCGACAAGATCGTTCATGGTGTGCCGGGAAGTCTGGTCGGCGAGTGCTTCGTCCTGCCTGCTCGTCCGGAGGTCTTCCCCGTGGCCGCGCCCCCCAGCACCACCCCACGCAAGTTCCTGGGCCTGATGTCCCTGCCCGAGCGGAACTTCGTGGCGGACGCGCTGCGCACCGAGACCGTGGGCGGAGTACTCCTGCTGATCGCGGCGGTCGCGGCCCTGATCTGGGCGAACACCCTGCCGCACAGTTACGAAGCCGTCTCGCACTACCACTTCGGACCGGCCGCGCTCGGACTCGACCTGTCCGTGGAGCACTGGGCGGCCGACGGACTGCTCGCCATCTTCTTCTTCGTCGCCGGCATCGAGCTGAAACGCGAACTGGTGGCCGGGGATCTGCGGGACCCGAAGGCCGCGCTGCTGCCCGTGGCCGCCGCGATCTGCGGCATGGCCGTTCCCGCGCTCGTCGACGTCCTGACCAACGTGGCGGGCGGGGGCTCGCTCGACGGATGGGCCGTCCCCACCGCCACCGACATCGCCTTCGCCCTCGCCGTACTGGCCGTCATCGGGACGTCCTTGCCGTCCGCGCTGCGCGCCTTCCTGCTCACTCTCGCCGTCGTCGACGACCTGTTCGCGATCCTGATCATCGCGGTCTTCTTCACCAGCTCCATCAACTTCGCGGCGCTCGGCGGGGCGCTCGTGGGCCTGGTCGTCTTCCGGCTGCTGCTGCGCAAGGGCGTACACGGCTGGTACGTGTACGTTCCGCTCGCGCTGGTCATCTGGGCGCTGATGTACAACAGCGGCATCCACGCCACCATCGCCGGTGTCGCCATGGGTCTGATGCTGCGATGCCATCCGCACGAGGGCGAGGAGCACTCCCCCGGCGAGCACATCGAGCATCTGGTGCGCCCGGTGTCGGCGGGACTCGCCGTGCCGATGTTCGCCCTGTTCAGCGCCGGTGTCGTGGTCTCCGGCGGTGCGATCCACGATGTGTTCACCCGGCCCGAGACGCTCGGCGTGGTGCTCGGACTCGTCGTCGGCAAAGCGGTCGGCATCTTCGGCGGCACGTGGCTGACGGCCCGGTTCACCAGGGCCTCGCTCAGTGACGACCTGGAGTGGGCCGACGTCGCCGCCGTCTCCACACTCGCCGGCATCGGATTCACCGTCTCCCTGCTGATCGGCGAACTCGCCTTCCAGGGCGACACGAGCCTCACCGACGAGATCAAGGCCGCCGTCCTGATCGGCTCGTTCATCGCGGCCGTGCTCGCCACGGCGCTGCTGAAGATACGCAACTCCAAGTACCGCTCGCTGTGCGAGGCCGAGGAACGCGACGAGGACCACGACGGCATCCCCGACATCTACGAGGAACACAAGCCGGCGTACCACCTGCGCATGGCGGCGATCCATGAGGAAAGGGCCGCGGAACACCGCAGACTTGCCGAACTGGCGGGTGGGGCAAGCGAGGGGAACGACGGTCCGGCATGATCTGACAGGACCGTACAAACACATGCAGAAGAGGGAGATCGCGATGAGCGCACCCGACGGGAGCCCGGTCGGTGCCGAACGCAGCATCGGCCAGTTGGTCGCCGCGGCGACGACCGAGATGTCCGCGCTGGTGCACGACGAGATCGCGCTGGCGAAGGCGCAGCTCAAGCAGGACGTCAAGCGCGGTGCGGTCAGCGGCGGGGCGTTCGCGGCGGCCGGCGCGATCCTGATCTTCTCCCTGCCGATGCTCAGCTTCGCCCTCACGTACGGCATCCGGACCTGGAGCCACTGGAATCTCGCGATCTGCTTCCTGCTGTCGTTCGCGGCGAACGTGTTGATCGCGGCCGTGCTCGCGCTGATCGGCATGATCTTCGCGAAGAAGGTCAAGAAGAGCCAGAGCCCGCAGAAGGTGGCCGCCTCCATGAAGGAGACGGCGGGTGTTCTGCCGAACGCCAAGCCGCACCCCCGGCCCGAACCGGTCGAGGACGCCGTCAAGGCTGTGGCACGCTCATCCTCATGACGGACCCCGCCACACCTTCGGCGCAACCCACCTCGGTCGTACGGATCGACCTTCCCGGCGACCACAAAGTCACGCACCGGGACGTGGCCGCCAACGGCGCGCGCTTCCACATCGCCGAGCTCGGCGACGGGCCGCTCGTGCTGCTGCTGCACGGCTTCCCGCAGTTCTGGTGGGCCTGGCGGCACCAGCTCGTCGCGCTCGCCGACGCCGGGTTCCGGGCCGTCGCCATGGACCTGCGGGGTGTCGGGGGCAGCGACCGCACCCCGCGCGGCTACGACCCCGCCAACCTCGCGCTCGACATCACCGGGGTCGTACGCTCCCTCGGCGAGCCCGACGCCGCGCTGGTCGGGCACGACCTCGGCGGCTATCTGGCGTGGACGGCGGCCGCCATGCGGCCCAAGCTCGTCCGCCGGCTCGCGGTGTCGTCCATGCCGCATCCGCGGCGCTGGCGCTCCGCGATGCTCTCCGACGTCAGGCAGACGACGGCGGGCTCGTACATCTGGGGATTCCAGCGTCCCTGGATCCCCGAGCGCCAACTCCTCGCCGACGAAGCCTCCCTGGTGGGCCGTCTGGTGAGCGACTGGTCGGGTCCCCGGCAGCCGGACGAGGACACCCTGGAGACGTACCGCCGGGCCATGCGGATCCCCTCGACGGCGCACTGCTCCATCGAGCCGTACCGGTGGATGGTGCGCTCCATGGCGCGCCCGGACGGCATCCAGTTCAACCGGCGCATGAAGCGGCCGGTGCGCGTGCCGACCCTGCACCTGCACGGCTCACTCGATCCGGTGATGCGGACGCGGAGCGCGGCGGGCTCCGGGGAGTACGTCGAAGCGCCTTACCGCTGGCGGCTGTTCGACGGGCTCGGCCACTTCCCGCACGAAGAGGATCCGGTCGCTTTCTCCACCGAACTGATCAACTGGCTGAAGGATCCGGAACCTGATCGGTGACACCTCGGTCACCCGTGGGTGACCGCGTGACCGCGCCCGGTGCCGCGTCCGGAACGCGGACCGTGAACACCTGTCCTACGAACGGCCACTTGCCCCGCGCATAGGCCAATTGAGGGGCCGGGGCGAGGTTATCGACCTTGGGGCGGGGGCAGACGTCGGGGTATGGGCTGGACGCACGACTACAGTGACGCAGCACGCAATCGCCGCTCGGCCACGGGTCTGAGCTCTCGTCAGGGGGGCACCCCGCAACTGGCGGGCACAGATCCGCGTGTGGGGATTCCGCACATTCTGCGGCGCCGGGCCCGCTGGGTCTCCGTGCGGCTGCGCCATCCCCGCGGCTGAGATCCGGGCAGCACCCGCTCAGCGGTAGAAACCCTGCCCGCGCCCTCCGTACGGCCGAGGTCCCGCCCGCACCTTCATGCGGTGAAGACCCCGCCCGTGCCCTCCATCCGGCAGAGGCCGGGCCTGGAGGTCAGAGCGCGCAGCTGTCGCTGTCCACCTGCTGGTCGGCCGTACGCCCCTTGGCGATGTCCTGCCGGACCTCGTCCGCGGTGAGGGCGTAGCCGGTCTCGGCGTCGTCGAGCGACTTCGCGAAGACCACGCCGTACACCTTGCCGTCGGGTGTCAGCAGCGGTCCGCCGGAGTTGCCCTGACGGACCGTCGCGTACAGCGAGTAGACATCGCGGCGCACCGTCTTGCGGTGGTAGATGTCCGGGCCGTTGGCGGTGATGCGTCCCCGAACGCGCGCGGGCTGGACGTTGTACGAGCCGTTCTGCGGGAACCCGGCGACGATCGCGCTGTCGCCGCTGGTCGCGTCCTTGGCGCTGAACCGCAGCGCGGGCGCCTTCAGGTTCGGTACGTCGAGGACGGCGATGTCGCGCTCCCAGTCGTACAGGACGACCGTGGCGTCGTACTTCTTGCCCCGGCCGCCTATCTGGACGGTGGGTTCGTCGACCCCGCCGACCACGTGCGCGTTGGTCATCACACGGCGGTCGCTGAAGACGAAGCCGGTGCCTTCGAGGACCTTGCCGCAACTCTGGGCGGTGCCCATGACCTTGACGATGGAGTTCTGCGAGCGGGTGGCGACGGGGCTGGCGGCGAGCTGGGGGTCGGGCGGCCGGACCTCGGTGATGGGCTCGTTGGCGAACGGGCTGAAGACCTGCGGGAAACCGTTCTGCGCGAGGACCGAGGAGAAGTCGGCGAACCAGGTGTTGGCCTGGGCGGGCAGCGCGCGGGAGACCCCGAGCAGCACCTTGGAGTTGCGGACCTCCTTGCCGAGCGTCGGCAGTGTCGTGCCGGCGAGGGCGGAGCCGATCAGCCAGGCGACGAGCAGCATCGCCACGACGTTGACCAGGGCGCCGCCGGTCGCGTCCAGGGCTCTGGCCGGGGACCAGGTGATGTACCGGCGGAGTTTGTTGCCGAGGTGGGTGGTGAGGGCCTGGCCGACGGAGGCGCAGACGATCACGACGACCACGGCGACGACGGCGGCGGTCGTACTCACCTTGCTGTCGTCGGTCGTCCAGCCCCAGACGACCGGGAGCAGGTAGACGGCGACGAGACCACCACCCAGGAAGCCGATCACCGACAGGATGCCGACGACGAAGCCCTGGCGATAGCCCACGATCGCGAACCACACGGCGGCGACGAGCAACAGGATGTCCAGCACATTCACGAAGGTCACCTTGTCATGCGCGCCAGTCGAGCGGGACCTGCTTCTCGCGGTCCCACGGACGCTCCCAGCCCGCGAAATGCAGAATCTTGTCGATCACTCCGGCAGTAAAACCCCAGACCAGGGCCGATTCGACCAGAAATGCCGGACCTCGGTGGCCGCTCGGGTGGACGGTGGTCGCACGGTTGGCCGGATCCGTGAGATCCACCACGGGGACGGTGAAGACGCGGGCCGTCTCGCCCGGGTCGACGACGCCGACCGGCGTCGGACGGCGCCACCAGCCGAGGACCGGGGTGACCACGAATCGGCTGACCGGGATGTACAGCTTGGGCAGCACGCCGAAGAGCTGGACGCCGCTCGGGTCGAGGCCGGTCTCCTCCTCGGCCTCGCGCAGCGCTGCATTCAGCGGTCCGTCGGTCTTCGGGTCGCCGTCCTCGGGGTCGAGGGCGCCGCCGGGGAAGGACGGCTGTCCGGCGTGCGAGCGGAGGGTGCCCGCCCGTTCCATGAGCAGCAGCTCGGGGCCGCGCGGGCCCTCGCCGAAGAGGATGAGCACCGCGGACTGGCGGCCCGTGCCGTTCGCCGGCGGCAGGAAGCGGCTGAGCTGGAGCGGTTCCACGGTCTCCGCGACCTGCGCGACCGGGCCCAGCCAGTCGGGCAGACCGTCCTTGCTGAGCACCGGCCCGCCCTGCGCGTCGCTCGCGTTCCGTGTGTTGCCTGCGTGCTTCATCGCCACCCCCGTTCTGCTCTTCCCAACGCCCGCCGAGGCCGTGTTCGTTCCGTCATCCGGCACCCAACGGCGGCGCGGGCCTGCCGCCCGCGTCCAGATAGGCCTGCGGGGGGTTGAGCCGCTGTCCGGGGAAGCCGCCCTTCTCGTACTTCAGGAGCTTCTTCGCCTTCTCGGGGTCCGTCTCGCCCTCCCCGTACGCGGGACAGAGGGGAGCGATGGGGCAGGCGCCACAGGCGGGCTTACGGGCGTGGCAGATGCGGCGGCCGTGGAAGATCACGTGGTGCGACAGCATCGTCCACTCGGTCTTCGGGAAGAGCCCGCCGACGGCCCTCTCGATCTTGTCCGGGTCGGTCTCCGCGGTCCACTGCCAGCGCCGCACGAGCCGCTGGAAGTGCGTGTCCACGGTGATCCCGGGCCGCCCGAAGGCGTTGCCGAGTACGACGAACGCGGTCTTGCGGCCCACTCCTGGCAGTTTCACGAGATCTTCGAGGCGGCCGGGCACCTCGCCCCCGAAGTCGTCCCTCAGGGCCTTGGAGAGCCCTATGACGGATTTGGTCTTGGCCCGGAAGAACCCGGTCGGGCGCAGGATCTCCTCGACGTGCTCCGGGTTGGCCTCGGCGAGGTCCTCGGGGGTCGGATACCTGGCGAAGAGCGCCGGCGTCGTCTGGTTCACCCTCAGGTCGGTCGTCTGGGCGGACAGGACCGTGGCGACGACCAACTGGAAGGGGTTCTCGAAGTCGAGCTCCGGGTGGGCGTACGGGTACACCTCGGCGAGTTCGCGGTTGATGCGGCGGGCCCGGCGGACGAGAGCGGTGTGCGACTCGTTCCGCGCGGGTGCCGCCTTCCTGGAAGCTGCCTCACCGGACGCCGCCTTCTTGGAGGCAGCCTCCCCGGACGTCGCCTTCTTGGCGACGGATTTCCCGACAGCCTTCTTGGCGGCGGTCTTTCCGGCGTCCTTGCCGGTCCTGCCCGCGGCCGTCCCCCCGGAAGCGGCCTCGGCCCGAGCCGTCTTCTTGGCTGCCGTTTTCGCGGGTGTCACCTTCTTGGCGGTCCGAGGGGCCGTCTTCTTCGCGCTCTTCCCGCCGGCGGTCGTCGACGCAGCCCCGGACGCAACCGCTGACGCCGCCTCCGGCACCGCCTTCACCGGCTTCGACTTTGCCGCTTTTGCCTGTTCTTTGGTTCCGTCGGGGGCCTGTTCGCCCACAGCGGAATCACGACGTACAACCACCCGCCCAGCCCCCTTGGCCTGTGCTCTCACCGGCGATTTGGACACCCGGCCAGCCTAAAGCCCGGCACCGACATCCGCCCCGGACCCTGAAGATCGGCCCCCAATTGGCCCCCTGCCGCACTCGTTGGGACGCCAGTACGGCAGACTTGTGACTGATCACACTGTTTGGACCGTCCGGCAAGATGGGGAACACGGTCCCCTGGTACCAAGGGGAGCACGGTCCCCTGAGCAGGTCGACAAGGAGAGAACTCGTGGACGACGTTCTGCGGCGCGCCCCGCTCTTCGCGGCGCTCGATGACGAGCAGGCCGCGGAGCTCCGCGCCTCCATGAGTGAGGTGACCCTCGCGCGAGGCGACGCCCTCTTCCATGAAGGCGACCCCGGCGACCGCCTTTATGTGGTCACCGAGGGCAAGGTGAAGCTCCACCGCACCTCCCCCGACGGGCGCGAGAACATGCTGGCCGTCCTCGGCCCCGGTGAGCTGATCGGCGAACTGTCGCTGTTCGACCCGGGCCCGCGCACGGCGACCGCCACCGCGCTCACCGAGGTCAAGCTGCTGGGCCTCGGCCACGGCGACCTCCAGCCCTGGCTGAACGCACGCCCCGAGGTGGCCGCCGCTCTGCTGCGCGCCGTCGCGAGGCGCCTGCGCAAGACCAACGACCAGATGTCCGACCTGGTCTTCTCCGACGTGCCCGGCCGTGTCGCGCGTGCCCTGCTCGACCTGTCGCGCCGCTTCGGTGTGCAGTCCGAAGAGGGCATCCACGTCGTGCACGACCTCACGCAGGAGGAGCTCGCCCAGCTCGTCGGCGCCTCCCGCGAGACCGTCAACAAGGCGCTCGCCGACTTCGCGGGCCGCGGCTGGCTCCGCCTGGAGGCCCGCGCGGTGATCCTCCTGGACGTGGAGCGGCTCGCCAAGCGCTCGCGCTGACGCCTACGGCCGTACGTCGACGGGGGGGGCCCCCCCCCCCCCCCGGGGGGGGGCCCCGCGGGGACGCCCCCCGCCCGCGGGGCGCCCGCGGGGGGCGCCCCCCGCCCGACG
>NZ_JBHYXD010000039.1:31124-51146 GCF_042751995.1 Streptomyces sp. NPDC059371
TAGCGCCCGCGGCGGGGGGCCGCCCCCCGCGCGGCGCCCGGCCCCGCCCCCGCGTCCGGGGGGGGGGCCCCCCCCCCCCGCGGGGGGCCCACCCCGTCGTCGTACCCCCCCGGAGCCGGGGCCCCGCCGCGGTCTCCCGCCTTCCGCACCTCACGGCCCGTCCCTCGCTCACCGTTACCCGTTCCCCGTTCCGCGTTCACCGGCCGATCCGCGAGCCCGTAAATGATCTGCGCCCCGGCCTCCCTTCACGGGACAGTGGCCGCATGACCGCACAGGGGCAGCGCAGAGGGCTCGACGCCGAGGGATACATCGAGCGCGAGGGATCACTGGCGCGCGTGCCGTACGCCTTCGAGGCCGTCGTCACGGCGGCCCGTGAACGGGTCCTGGACGTCTTCGGGGCCCGCCTGGACGGCGCGTACCTCTACGGCTCGATCCCGCGCGGCACCGCGCGCGTGGGACGCTCCGATCTCGACCTGCTGCTGTCGCTGCGTGAGGAGCCCAGCGACGCCGACCGCGCCGAAGCCCGCGCGCTCGAAGCGGCGCTCGACAAGGAGTTCGCCGCGGTCGACGGCGTGGGAGCCCTGCTGTTCAGCCGTACGCGGCTGCTGAGCGACCTGGAGACCCACGACCTCGGCTGGTTCGTCGCCTGCCTCTGCACCCCTCTCCTGGGCGAGGACCTGGCGGAACGCCTTCCGCGCTACCGCCCCGACACGCTGCTGGCCCGCGAGACGAACGGCGACCTCGACCTGCTGCTGCCGCGCTGGCGCGAACGGATCGCCACGGCCGCGGACACGGACGAGGCCAGGCGCCCGCTGGTGCGCTCGATGTCCCGGCACCTCGTCCGCACCGGCTTCACGCTCGTCATGCCGCGCTGGAACGGCTGGACCAGCGACCTCGGGGAGATGGCAGAGGCGTTCGGCGCGTACTACCCGCGGCGGGCCGACGACATGCGCGGCGCGGCCGTACGCGGTCACGAGCCGACCGGCGACCCCGCCGTGCTCCGCTCGTACACCGATGATCTGGGGCCATGGCTGGCCGACGAGTACGCGCGCGTGCACGGCATCAAGACACCCCGCCCCTGAACGCCTCCTCCAAGGCCCCCGACAGGACCCCCGAAGGCGCGGCTCCGAACACCACTGCCCCGAACACCACGGCCCCGTAGGACGCGTCCTAGATGAGCCCGTGCTCCCGCAGATAGTCGATCTGCGCCCGCACCGACAGCTCGGCCGCGGGCCACAGCGACCGGTCCACGTCGACGTAGACACGGGCGACGACCTCTTGCGGCGAGCGGAGGCCGTTCTCGACGGCTGTCTCGACCTGGGCGAGCCGGTGGGCACGGTGGGCGAGATAGAACTCGACCGCGCCCTGCGCGTCGTCGAGGACCGGCCCATGACCGGGCAGGACGGTGTGGACGCCGTCGTCGACCGTCAGCGAGCGGAGCCTGCGCAGGGAGTCGAGGTAATCGCCCAGGCGGCCGTCGGGATGGGCCACCACGGTCGTACCGCGCCCCAGGACGGTGTCCCCGGTCAGCACGGCCTGATCGGCCGGGAGATGGAAGCACAGCGAGTCGGCGGTGTGCCCGGGAGTCGACACGACACGCAGCTCGAGCCCGCCGAGGCTGATCACGTCTCCCGCGGCCAGTCCTTCGTCCCCGAGCCGCAGCGCGGGGTCCAGCGCGCGGACGGCGGTCCCCGACAGCTCGGCGAAGCGCGACGCGCCCTCGGCGTGGTCGGGATGCCCGTGCGTGAGCAGGGTCAGCGCGACACGCTTGCCGGCCCGCTCGGCCGTGTCCAGGACCGTACGCAGGTGTACGTCGTCCAGGGGGCCCGGGTCGATGACGACCGCGAGCTCGGAGTCCGGCTCGGACACGATCCACGTGTTCGTGCCGTCCAGGGTCATCGCGGAGGCGTTGGGGGCGAGGACGTTCACCGCGCGCGCGGTGGCGGGCCCGGACAGGACCGTGCCGCGCGGCTGACCGGGGAGGGCTGCTGCGTCGGTCATGCGGATGCTCCGCCGGTCGGGATGTGCTTGGTGAACTCGTCGTGTCCGGGCCAGGAGAGGACGACCTCGCCGTCCTCCAGACGCGCCTCGGCCAGGACGGGGGTCAGATCACGGGCGCCCGCGGCGGTGAGGGCGTCGGCGGCCCTCTCGTACGGCACGATCCCGCGCAGGGTCGCGACGGTGGGCGGCATCATCAGCAGCTCGCCCTTGTCGTAGCCGGCCGCCGCGTCGGCGGGACGGATCCACACGGTGCGGTCGGCCTCCGTGGAGGCGTTCCGCGTGCGCTGGCCCTCCGGGAGGACGGCCACGAAGAACCACGTGTCATAGCGGCGGGACTCGAACTCCGGGGTGATCCAGCGGGCCCAGGCGCCGAGCAGGTCCGAGCGGAGCACGAGCCCTCTGCGGTCGAGGAACTCCGCGAAGGACAGGTCCCTGGCGACCAGGGCCGCCCGGTCCGCCTCCCAGTCGTCCCCCGTGGTGTCACCGACCACGCTGTCCGGGCTGGGGCCGGCGAGCAGGACGCCCGCCTCCTCGTACGTCTCCCGTACGGCCGCGCACACGATGGCCTGGGCGGAGGTCTCGTCCACGCCGAGCCGCCGCGCCCACCACGCGCGCGTGGGTCCCGCCCAGCGGATCTGCTGTTCGTCGTCGCGCGGGTCCACGCCGCCACCCGGATAGGCGTACGCGCCTCCGGCGAAGGCCATGGAGGCGCGTCGGCGCAGCATGTGGACCACAGGGCCGGTGTCGCTGTCCTTGACCAGCATCACCGTGGCGGCGCGCCGGGGCGTGACCGGCGTCAGCGTGCCCTCGGCGAGCGCCCGAATCCGCTCCGGCCAGTCCGCCGGAAACCATTGCCCATTCCCCATGGCCGGAGGCTATCCCGAGCCGGGCGGATGTTCGAGGCCCCACCGCCCACAAGCGACGTTCGCCCCTTCCGCCCCTACCCGACCCGAAACCTGGGGCCCCGCCCCACCCCCCGCTCCTCAAATGCCGAAGAGGCTGAAACTGCTGCCCGGCCGGGGCTGAAAATCACGCCCGCACCCAAGCGGGCACGACCCCGCAGCCGGGATCCGGCGGAAGGGGACGTGCCGGTACATCGATGCCCGTCGCCACCGACGCCCACCCCTCACCCAACGGCGACGGGCTGATGCACCCGCACGGCCCCGACCCACCCACCGGACCGGAGCCGAACCCGCACCCGCACCCGCACCCGGTGACACCCCGTAGGGCTACGCGTGGGTGAGTTCCACCTGGATCTCGACCTCGACCGGCGCGTCCAGCGGCAGAACAGCCACACCGACCGCGCTCCGGGCGTGCACACCCTTGTCGCCCAGCACGGCACCCAGCAGCTCACTAGCGCCGTTCAGCACACCCGGCTGCCCGGTGAAGTCCGACGCCGACGCCACGAACCCCACGACCTTGACGACACGCGCGATGCGATCGAGGTCGCCCACAACCGACTTCACCGCAGCCAGCGCGTTCAGCGCGCACGTACGGGCGAGCTCCTTGGCCTCCTCGGCCGTGACCTCGGCGCCCACCTTCCCGGTGACCGGAAGCTTCCCGTCCACCATCGGAAGCTGCCCGGCCGTGTACACGTACACGCCCGACTGCACGGCGGGCTGATACGCGGCCAGCGGCGGAACGACGCCCGGAAGGCTCAGTCCGAGTTCGGCGAGCTTCGCCTCGACAGCCCCGCTCATGCCGACCTCTCGCGCTTCAGGTAGGCCACGAGCTGCTCGGGGTTGGGGCCGGGCACGACCTGGACCAGCTCCCAGCCGTCCTCGCCCCAGGTGTCCAGAATCTGCTTCGTGGCGTGGACGAGCAGCGGCACAGTGGCGTATTCCCATTTGGTCATGTGGCCGACTGTAGCCGCTGGCGACCACCGCCTCCCGCCCGAGCCACCCGCCGCCCCGCCTCCGACAGCGCCGGTTGTCCACAGCCTCCTGCTTACTCCGGCGGCGGACTGGTTAGGCTCGAATACGTGAGCAGGCTCCAGGTCGTCAGCGGCAAGGGCGGTACCGGCAAGACCACGGTGGCCGCCGCCCTCGCGCTCGCCCTCGCGACCGAGGGCAAGCGTGCCCTCCTCGTCGAGGTCGAGGGCAGACAGGGCATCGCGCAGCTCTTCGAAACAGAAGCGCTGCCCTACGAGGAGCGGAAGATCGCCGTCGCTCCAGGTGGCGGGGAGGTGTTCGCCCTCGCCATCGATCCCGAACTGGCGCTGTTGGACTACCTCCAGATGTTCTACAAACTGGGCGGTGCCGGCCGCGCCCTCAAGAAGCTCGGCGCGATCGACTTCGCGACCACCATCGCGCCCGGACTGCGGGACGTCCTGCTGACCGGCAAGGCGTGCGAGGCGGTGCGGCGCAAGGAGAAGAGCGGCCGCTTCACGTACGACTACGTGGTGATGGACGCGCCCCCCACCGGCCGCATCACCCGCTTCCTGAACGTGAACGACGAGGTCGCCGGCCTCGCGAAGATCGGCCCGATACACAATCAGGCGCAGGCCGTCATGCGTGTCCTCAAGTCCCCGGAGACGGCGGTCCACCTGGTGACGCTGCTGGAGGAGATGCCCGTACAGGAGACCGCGGACGGGATCGCGGAGCTGCGCGCGGCGAAGCTTCCCGTGGGCCGGATCATCGTGAACATGGTGCGCCCGGCACTCCTCGACGCCGTCGACCTGGAGCTGGCGAAGACCACTCCGCGTTCGGCGATCGCCAAGTCGCTCTCCTCGGCCGGTCTCGGCGGGGCGCGGCGCGGCGGCCTCGCCGAACGGCTGGTGGACCCGCTTCTCCAGCAGGCCGATGAGTACGCCGAGCGGTACACGCTGGAGACCGAGCAGCGGAGCGTGCTGGCCGAGCAGGACCTGCCGTTGCACGAACTCCCGCTGCTCGCCGAGGGCCTGGACCTGGCGGGCCTTTACGAACTGGCCAAACAGCTCCGTAAGCAAGGGATGTCATGAGTCTGGACCCCGCCCGCGTCCTCGATCTCGACCCGCTGCTCGACGACCCGGAAACCCGCATCGTGGTGTGCTGCGGTTCGGGCGGCGTCGGCAAGACGACCACGGCGGCCGCTCTGGGGCTGCGTGCCGCGGAGCGCGGCCGCAAGGTGGTCGTGCTCACCATCGACCCCGCGCGCAGACTGGCGCAGTCGATGGGCATCGACTCCCTGGACAACACTCCGCGCCGGGTGAAGGGCGTCGAGGGCAGCGGCGAGCTGCACGCCATGATGCTCGACATGAAGCGCACGTTCGACGAGATCGTCGAGGCGCACGCGGACGGCGACCGGGCGGCGGCCATCCTCAACAACCCCTTCTACCAATCGCTCTCGGCGGGCTTCGCGGGCACGCAGGAATACATGGCGATGGAGAAGCTGGGCCAGTTGCGGGCGCGCGACGAGTGGGACCTGATCGTGGTCGACACGCCACCGTCCCGCTCGGCGCTGGACTTCCTGGACGCCCCGAAGCGGCTCGGTTCCTTCCTCGACGGGCGCCTGATCCGGCTGCTCACGGCGCCGGCGAAGCTGGGCGGCCGGGCGGGCATGAAGTTCCTGAACGTCGGAATGTCGATGATGACGGGCACCCTGGGCAAGCTGCTCGGGGGCCAGCTCCTGAAGGACGTGCAGACGTTCGTCTCGGCCATGGACACCACGTTCGGCGGTTTCCGTACGCGGGCCGACGCCACGTACAAGCTGCTCCAGGCGCCCGGCACCGCGTTCCTGGTGGTGGCGGCGCCCGAGCGGGACGCGCTGCGCGAGGCCGCGTACTTCGTGCAGCGGCTGGCCGCGGAGGAGATGCCGTTCGCCGGGCTGGTGCTCAACCGGGTGCACGGCAGCGGGGCCACCCAGCTCTCCGCCGAGCGGGCGCTCGCCGCAGCGGAGGATCTGGATTCCGCCGACGGGGAGAACCCGGAAACCGCGGAGAACCCCGAGGCCACCGCCGCAGAGAATCCGGGAGCCGCCGGTGCGGAGGACCCCGAGGCCGCCGCCGTAGAAAATCTTGCCGAGGCCCGCATTGTGGATCAGGCGGACGGGAAGGCTGGACTTCGTAACTCTCCTGACACGTACGGCAGTTCAGAATCACCGGCTTCCGGCACGCCAGCTCCTGACGAAGGCTCCCCCGCCCTCACGGACAGGACGGCCGGCACGGACGACACCACCGCTACGGACAGGACCGCCGCCACGGACCCCGAGCGATCCATCGACCAGCTCACCGCAGGCCTGCTGAGGCTCCACGCCGAGCGCATGCAGTTGCTCTCCCGCGAGCAGCGCACGCGTGACCGCTTCGCCGCGCGGCACCCTGAGGTGCCGGTGGCCGAAGTGGCCGCACTGGCCGGCGACGTCCACGATCTCGTGGGGCTGCGGGACATCGGGAACCGGCTCGCGGCCCACCGGCCGGAGCTGCCCGAAAGCTGAGTACGGAGACCCTGAGGGGCCTTGGCCGAGTGGCCGAGCGCAAAGACCCTGAGGGGCCGTTCCAGGCCCCGTCCTGCCCCCGCGGCCGTGCGGGCCCCGGGAGGGCCCGCGCGGGCCTGAGAGGCCCGGGAGCGGCGTCCTGGCGTCCTGGCCGCGACGGGCGAACTCCCCTCAGCCCACCGCCGCGTAGCGCTCGTACACCTCTTCCTCGTCGAGGGGCAGCAGGCCCGCCCCGCGCTCGTACTCCGTACGCGCGGTCTCGAGCAGGCGACGCCACGAGGTGACGGTCGGCCGCCGGCGCAGCAATGCGCGGCGCTCACGCTCGGTCATGCCACCCCACACGCCGAATTCGACGCGGTTGTCGAGCGCGTCGGCGAGGCACTCCGTGCGAACCGGACATCCGGTGCACACTGCCTTGGCCCTGTTCTGCGCTGCTCCTTGAACGAACAGTTCATCTGGATCGGTAGTGCGGCAGGCCGCCTGCGCACTCCAGTCGGTTACCCAGCCCATACCGGCGCCGTCCTCTCCCGAATCGAGGCTCCCCCACGGCGGCAGCGGCATATTCACCGCCGCCAGTTGAGGACGTTACGGAAGGTGGGCACAGCGCAACACCCCCTTCGGGCCCAATCTTGAATGGCCCGAACGGACTATGCGTAAGCGGCAGATCACCCGGGGGAGTGAGCGGAAGACATGCGTGACCATCCCGGCAAAGCGGGACAGTTGGTTCGAGTCACAACGGACGCCATGTGACACACAAGGCTGATTCGGACACGCACTCCACAAGAGTGCGGAACCTCCGGAACGATTCGGGGTCGCCGGACGTATTGATACGTGGCCGCACTGCTGTGACAGTTGTGAGCAGCTTAGGCCAAGGCATATACGCGTGTCCGGCGAATGAGAACGTAGGCTGCCCTCATGCCAAAGAAGCGCTCGGGCGGTGGTCTGTCCCCTACGCAGCAGGCCGCCAAGTTCCTCGGTGTCAGCGTGCTCGCGGGCGCCGTCATGGCCGGAATCGCGCTGCCCGCCGCGGGCGCGCTCGGCCTGGCGGCCAAGGGGTCGGTCCAGGGATTCGACGACATTCCGGACAATCTGAAGAGTCCGTCGCTGAGTCAGCGGACCACGATCCTGGACAGCAAGGGCGGTCAGATCGCGACCGTCTACTCGCGCGACCGCACGGTGGTCGACCTCAAGGACATCGCGCCGTCCATGCAGAAGGCGATCGTCGCGATCGAGGACTCGCGCTTCTACCAGCACGGCGCGATCGACCTGAAGGGCATCCTGCGCGCGGTCAACCAGAACGCGCAGAACGGCGGGGTGGCCCAGGGCGCCTCCACCCTGACCCAGCAGCTCGTGAAGAACTACTTCGTGGAAGAGGCCGGCGACGACCCGACCAAGGTCGCCCAGGCCACCCAGCAGACCATCGGCCGCAAGATCCGCGAGCTCAAGTACGCGATCCAGCTCGAAGAGAAGCTGGGCAAGAAGAAGATCCTCGAGAACTACCTGAACATCACGTTCTTCGGGGAGCAGGCGTACGGCATCGAGGCCGCCTCCCAGCGCTACTTCTCCAAGCCCGCCAAGGACCTGAAGCTCCAGGAGTCCGCGCTGCTCGCGGGCATCGTCCAGTCGCCGAGCCGGTACGACCCGGTCAACGACGAGGAGGAGGCCGTCAAGCGCCGCAACACCGTGCTGCAGCGCATGGCCGAGGTGCACGACATCTCCCAGGAGCAGGCCGACGCCGCCAAGGCGACGAAGCTCGGGCTGCACGTCAGCCAGCCGAAGAACGGCTGCATCACGGCCGTCAAGGGCGGCGCCTTCTTCTGCAAGTACGTGGAGAAGGTCTTCCTGAGCGACCCGGTCTTCGGCAAGACCAAGGAGGAGCGGGCGAAGGTCTGGAACCAGGGCGGCCTGACGATCCGTACGACACTCGACCCGCAGTCCCAGGCGTCGATCCAGGCGTCGCTGAAGGACCACGTCTACAAGTCCGACAAGGTCGCCGCGGCGGCCACCCTCGTCGAGCCCGGCACCGGGAAGATCCTCGGGATGGGCCAGTCGAAGCCGTACGGCTACGGGAAGAACGAGACCGAGTACAACTACTCGGTCAATTACGACATGGGCGGCTCGAACTACGGCTTCCCGACCGGTTCGACGTTCAAGCCGTTCGTGGCCGCGGCAGCGCTGGAGCAGGGCCGGCCGGCGACGCAGGAGTACTCCTCGCCGAACAAGATGCCGTACCCCAGCCCGGTGCAGACCTGCAGCAGCAAGCCGTGGACGAACCAGGCCAACGAGCAGGTCCCGAACGAGAGCGCGTCCGAACAGGGCCCGTATCAGCTGAAGGAGGCGATGGCCAAATCGGTCAACACCTACTTCGTGCAGATGATCTCCGACATCGGCCTGTGCCCGGTGATGAACCAGATCGACAAGCTCGGCGTGGTCCAGGGCAACGGCGACAAGCTCCCCGAAGTGCCCGCCATCGCCCTGGGCGCCAAGGGCATCTCGCCGCTCACGATGGCCACGGCCTACGCCGCCTTCGCCTCCCGCGGCATGTACTGCACGCCGGTCGCCATCGAGTCGATCAGCCAGCAGATCGGCGGCCACGAGAAGTCCCTGGACGTGCCCAAGTCGACCTGTTCGCGGGCCATGTCCGAGAAGACCGCGGACACCGTCAACAGCCTGCTGAGCGGTGTGATCGACTCCGGTACGGGTCAGCAGGCCGGTCTCACCGACCGCGCCAACGCCGGTAAGACGGGTACGACGGACGAGCGCAAGAACGCCTGGTTCGTCGGCTACACGCCGAACCTGTCCGGCGCCGTCTGGGTCGGCAGCGCCTCCCAGCGGGTCCAGATGCGGGGAATCCAGATCGGCGGCGTCTGGCACGACAAGGTGTACGGCGGTCAGGTTCCCGGTCCGATCTGGCGGGACCTGATGACGGGCGCGCTCTCGGGCAAGGACGCCCCGTCCTTCAACCTGGTCAACATTCCCGACCCCGAGAAGGACAAGGGCAAGGGCCAGGACGACGACAACAACAACGGGCGCGGCCACCACGGTGGCAGGGGGAACGACAACACCACCGGCAACACCGTCAACGGCAACACCATCAGCGGCCAGAGCGACGGCGGAGTGACGTTCCCGACGCCCTCCATCTCCTTCCCCGACGGATGGATCCAGGGCAACACGAACAGCGGCAACACGAACAGCGGCAACGGAAACGGCGGCCAACGCTGAGGCGTAGCCCCTAACCCGTAGCCGTAGCCGTAGCCCGTAGTCCGTACGCCTTCGCGTGTACGCGGGAACGCCCCGTGGGCCGGGAGTCGATCCTGGCCCACGGGGCGTTCGGCGTTAGCGGTGCTGCTGTTGCGTGGCGGGCGGGCCGCCGTGACGTGGCGTACGGCGTCCGCAGGGCGGCGCATGCTTCGTCCACCACCCGCCCGGGCGTACAACGTCGGGGACGGCGTCAGCCCGTGAGCAACTGCTTCACGGCGGCGGCGACACGGCCGCCCTCGGCCTGCCCGGCCACCTTCGGGTTCACGATCTTCATGACCGCGCCCATCGCGCGCGGCCCCTCGGCGCCGGACGCCTTGGCCTCATCGACGGCCTGGGCGACGATCTGCCGAAGCTCGTCGTCGGAAAGCTGCTTGGGCAGATACACGGCGAGCACCTCGCCCTCGGCCCGCTCACGCTCGGCCGACTCGGAGCGCCCGCCCAGCGCGAAGGCCTCGGCCGCCTCACGACGCTTCTTCGCCTCGCGGGCGATCACCTTCTGCACTTCCTCGTCGGAGAGTTCGCGCTTGGTCTTGCCCGCGACCTCCTCATTGGTGATCGCGGAGAGGGTCAGCCGGATCGTCGAGGAGCGGAGCTCGTCGCGCCCCTTGATCGCGGCGTTGAGGTCTGCCTGCAACTTCGACTTGAGCGTGGTCATGGTGTCAAGTGTCGCAGGTGCGGTGATGCGGACGCCTGTTGATTTCCAGCGCGCCCGGCCGAAGCGCGAAGGGCCGTGCGGGGATGCCTTCTCCGCAGACCCCGGACGGGGGCTTTCGGACTGTCCACAGGCGGTGAAGAGCGCTCGGCGGAGTCTGACACGATGGGCGTATGCGTGCGCGATACGGAGTACCCCTGGGAATCACGGCGGTGGGCGCCGCCGGACTGCTGTACTCGGCGGGGTTCGAGGCCCGTTCCTTCCGCCTGCGGCGGGTGACCGTCCCGGTTCTGCCTCCGGGTATGCGGCCGCTGCGCATTCTTCAGGTCTCCGACATCCACATGGTGAGCGGACAGCGCAAGAAGCAGCGCTGGCTGCGCTCCCTGGCCGGCCTGCGCCCTGACTTCGTGATCAACACCGGGGACAACCTCTCGGACCCGGAGGGCGTGCCCGAGGTACTGGACGCGCTCGGCCCCCTGATGGAGTTCCCGGGCGCCTACGTCTTCGGCTCGAACGACTACTACGGCCCCACACTCCGCAACCCCGCCCGCTACTTGTTCGAGAAGACGGCGGGCCGTCACGGGCTGAACGGCAACAAGCCGGTCGTGGGCGCCGTCCACAACCCGTGGGAGGACCTGCGCGAAGGTTTCGACACCGCGGGCTGGCTGAATCTGACGAACACCCGGGGGACACTGAAGATCGAGGGCTCGGAGATCGAGCTGACGGGCCTCGACGACCCGCACATCAAGCGCGACCGCTACGCGCGCGTGGCCGGCGGCCCGTCCGAGTCCGCCGACTTCTCGATGGGTGTCGTGCACGCCCCGTATCTGCGCAGCCTGGACGCCTTCACCGCCGACGGCTACCCCCTGATCCTGGCGGGCCACACCCACGGCGGCCAGATCTGCCTCCCCTTCTACGGCGCCTTCGTCACCAACTGCGACCTGGACACGGACCGCGTCAAGGGCCTCTCCAGGCATACGGCGCAGGGCCGGACGTCGTACATGCACGTCTCAGCGGGCTGCGGCGCGAGCCGCTACACCCCGGTCCGCTTCGCCTGCCCGCCGGAGGCGTCACTGCTGACGCTGGTGGAGCGGGTGTAGGGGTTCTGGGGCCGGCTTCCGCGAGCGGTGTGCCGAGCGAGACCCCGGTCGGCACCTGGTGGTGGCGACCGGAGGCCGGAGGCAGCAGGGGTGAGCGCTACCGGGTCTGGTCGGGCTTGGCATGGTCGACCCGGGGCGGGCCTGGTCGGGCCTGGCACGGTCAGCTCGGGGCGGCCCGTACCCGGCCCGTACCGGGGTGGACTCGACTGCCGCAGAGCAGGACGGTACGGAGTCACATCGACACGTACCGATGATGACGTGGCGTGCGGCATTGGACGGAATAACGACCCCCGTAGCCATGTAACCCACCCGGTCTACACGTATCGCCCAAATGCCCCGATCCGCTTAGCGTGAGGGCATGATCACCCCCATGCCCAGGGACATACCCGATCTCCCCGCGATACCCGGCATCATCCCGTCGACCCGCCCCTTCGTCCCCGCCACGGCGGTGGTGGCCCCCTCCCACCGCCCGGCCACGGCGGTCTACCGCGTCCTGGTGGCCCTCGCGGCGGCGACGGGCGTGGCCATCGAGATGAAGCTGGGAACCACGGCGCGTCTGCTGAGCTACTTCACGATCCAGACCAATCTGCTCGTGACCGTGGTCTTCGCGGCGTCGGCGCGCCGGGCCTGGTCGGCGCGCCGGCCACTGCCCGGGGTGCTGACCGGCGGCACATTGATCTACATCTCGATCACGGGCCTGGTCTATCACCTGATCCTGGCGAACGAGTCGCCGCCGTTCTCCATGACCGGAGGCAACGACACGCTCTCCGGGTGGCACGCGGTCGCCAATCAGCTCCTCCACACGGTCACGCCGATCGCCGTGGCCCTCGACTGGCTGCTGCTGACCCGTCCGACCCCGCTGGCGCTGCGCAACGCGGCGACCTGGCTGATCTACCCCCTCACCTATCTGGCCTTCAGCCTGGCCCGCGGAGCGATGCTGACGCCCGGGACGCCGGCGCGCTACCTCTACCCTTTCGTCGACGTGGACCGGCACGGTTACGGAGGCGTCCTCGGCAACACCGCCATCCTCGGCACCGCCTTCTACGCCCTGGCCCTCCTGATCGTCGTCCTCGACCACGTGCGCCCCGACCCGCTCCGACGCCACGTCCGACGCCCACAAAACCGGATTTCGTCTCAGGCCACCGGTGGGCTAAAGTAAACGACGTCGCCGCGAGAGCAGCGACAATCGGGGTGTAGCGCAGCTTGGCAGCGCGCTTCGTTCGGGACGAAGAGGTCGTGGGTTCAAATCCCGCCACCCCGACAGCTACATAGCAGTTCAGAGGGCCCTTACCGGATCGGTAAGGGCCCTCTGGTGTTGCTGCGTGTCTCACTGCGTGACTATCGATTCCCGAGTGCCTACGGCCTGCGTCAGTCGGTGCCGAAGATGCCGTCCATGACCACGGCACCGGTCTGGATCACGGGCCGGATCTGCTTCCGGTAGACCTCCTCCGTCACGGCAGTACCGGAGTGCCCGACGAGCCGAGAGATCTCCTCCAGCGGGACGCCCCGGTCGGAGAGCGGGGACACGAAGCTGTGCCGGAGCTTCCGGGGCGTCCATTCGTCGGCGTTGATCCCGTCGATGCCCTTGAGCGCCTGGCGGAAGGCACGGCGAACGTTGGCAGCATCGAGCGGCTTGCCGACGGCCGAGGAGAAGACAAGGCGCTTGAGCGAAGGTGAGCGCCTTTGACGGGCGCCCCGCCTGCCCCTGCGGTACCGAGCACAGCTCGACGACGATCCGTTTCGCCTTGTCCCGCGCCATGGCCCGCTTGACGGCGCGATTCAGGCACGAGTGAAGCGACTGGAGGGTGCGGGTGCACCGAGCACCGAGCGACGGAATGACGTGCTTGTCGCTCAGGAGCGTCAGCGTCTCGACCGTGCGGGGGGGGCCGAGACCCGCCAGGCCGTAAGTCAGCCAGTCCGTCACCGCGTCCTTGACGGTGTAGTTGGTCGGCGCGATGGCGAGGCCGTCTTCGTGGTCCCGCAACACCTCCTTGAGCTTCTGCTTCACCTCAGATTTGGTGCCACTCCCCCGCTTGACGATCCGCTTCCCACTCGGATCGAACCCGAGGTTGGCTGCGGCGATCCAACGCTGTCTCTTCTCGTCCCAGTGCAGGCCGCCGTCACCACGGCTGCGACGCATAGCCATCAGGCGGCACGCTCCATCCCTTCGGCGATGAAGTGGCCCAGGGCGGAAGCCGGAATGCGCCGACACCGGCCGATCGTGCCCGAGGGCCGAAGGACGGTGCGGTGAAGGTGGCGAAGACGCGGGGGTGTTCGGCGACCGCGGGACCGGTGCCCTTGTCGCCGCTCAGGCCGGCGGTGACGAGAGTCGGTTCCCAGTGGCTCGTCTCGCAGCGTTGGCCGGGCAATCGACGTGCTGCGCCGATTCCAGGGTCACTCAGCCGAGTTCACGCAAGACCGGTGAGGGGGGCACTGGACTGCCAGGAGACGGGCAGGACAACGTCGACGCCGTCACGGCGCGCCAGGGGCAGCAGTCGGCTCATGGTGGTGTCGAGGTCGTCGAGCAGGTAGGGCATGGGGCGCAGTGGCCGGTCCAGGCCCAGGAAGAAGTCGTCCCAGTGCACCAGGATGACCCGCCTGGCCCCGGTCGCGGCCACCACCTCGTCCCAGTAGGTCCGAAGGAACTCGGCGGGCTGCCTGCCCAGCATGCCGACGCCCAGGTACACGACGTCGGCGTGATGACCGCGCAGCGCGCCGAGCCGGTAGTTGGCGCTGGCGTGCAACAGCACGCGGCCGTAGGGGTGGGTGACGAGCACGGAGTAGGCGGTGCCGGTCTTCCAGGCACCGGCGCGAGCCGGCGGGACCAAGGGCTGGTCAACGGTACCGGGGTAGTGGTCACCCGGGCTGTGCACGGAGTCCAGGAAGGTCAGCGTGAAGCTGCCGTAGGTCACGGAGTCGCCATCGCCGACCACGCGCAAGGACGACTCGGGGACCCCCAGGCCGCGCCCGATGTTGGCGGTGGACTCCGACCCGACCAGGTCGGCGCCGGTCTCCAGCGCCCAGACCGGTGCGTCGAGGGCATGGTCGTAGTGGGAATGCGCGCACACCACAGCGGCGAGGTTGTCCACCCGCAGCCGCTCGATGGCGGCACGGACCAGCGCGCGGTTCGGGGCGATCTTGCCCATGCCCACGCGCAGCATCCCCGGGCGGGTGACGAACCCGTCGCTGAGCACCGAGGTCTGCCCGTCCGACAGCAGTACTGAACTGGTGCCCAAAAAGTGAGCGCTCAGCCCCTCACGGTGCGCTGCAGTGCGCTGCTGATAAGGCAGGTAGGGCCGCAAACTCGGGCGGCCGATCGGTACCTTCATGCGAGCATCCTCGGACCCCAGGTACAGGAGTGCCAGCTCTGGACCTCGTGTGCCCGCTCACAAACAACCGCGCAGGTTGGCCGACTCTGGCCCGTAACGCCAGGCGCGTACTCCTCGAGGCTCGCCTTGACGAGGGCGAGGAACTCAAGGTCGGACAGGCGCTCTTCGGACGGCTTGGCTTTGCGCGCACGACGACGTATCCAGGGCATGCGGTGGATGTCAACTGCGCTCCGGAGGCGGGGGGTCAGTCAGTGGCGATCAGCAAGTCCCGGTCGTCGTAGCCCCAGCCGATACTCACCGCGCCGTCGGCGATGTCGCCGATGACGAACCTCTTGTATTCGACGCTCCCGTTGCCCACGGTCTGGGCCGGCAGTCGCAGGGTGTGGAGCAGGCGCCCGGTGTCCGCGTCGAGGACGAGCAGTTCGCCTTGGAACCAGATGCCGGTGTCCGCCTCGGTGAGGTACGGCTGACGTACGACGTACACCCGACCTTCGGCGATCTTGGGGAGCCCGTACTCCTGGCCGCTCGGCGCCCGCAGCCGCCAAGAGGGCTGTCCGTTCGCGATGTCGAAGGCACGCAGGAGCGTGTCATGTCTGCCAGGACGGTGCTTTGGGTCGGTGCCGGACAGTACGGTGCCGCTGCCCACCGCCACCGCGTCTCCCTTGTCCGAGGGGAAGGCGGCGCGTGCGGAGATCCTTTGACGGTTCATGTCGAGCACCTGGACGGTCTGCCGGTGGTCCGAGTCCGGAGCGGCCAACGTGCGCCCGTCACCCCAGACCGTCAACTCGGGGTCCACGGTGCGCTGCTGCCACAGGACCTTGCCCGTGCGGTTGTCGACACCCAGCAGCAGGCCGATGTCGTCCGGGCCGTAGCGCCCCGAGCCGTTGCACAACACCTGTATGGCGCTCAGATGGTCCGGCAGGGTGTGCACGGAATTGAGGAACACCTCGGGACACCACTTGGGCGTCTTCGCCGTCCACAGATTCCGGCCGTCGCGCTCGTCGAAGGCGCGCACGGCATCGGGGTCCTCGGTCACAGCCTGACCTCCGGCGATCTTCACGTTCCGACCGCGGTCGCCTGCCTGTATCTCCGCGTGCCACAGCAGCTCGCCCGTGCGCAGATCGAGGGCGACGAGCTTCCCGTCGGTGAAACGGGCCACCACCGTGCGTTCCGACGCCCCGAACTGCCACACCAGGGCGTCGTCCACATCATGGCGCTCGTAGTGCCAGTACTCCTTGCCGGTCCGCACGTTCGTGGCCGCGATGCCGTTGTACCCGTCCCCGTACGTGTCCGTCCACCGCAGGGACAACCCGTGCACCAGGACTTGCCTGCCCTCCGGGCTGCGCATGAGGTGTTCGGGCGCGACCGGGGCCTCGGCGGCGAACGCGGTGGGAAAGGGGCCATGAGCCCCGGTGAACACGTCCCGTGACATGTACCAGTCGTCCAGCGCAAGGGCCACTCTGCAGAGGAGGACCACCACCAAGAGCACGGTGATTTTCCCGGGGCTGTTCATCAGCCGGCCCCTACGGCCCGCCGCGGGCCTGCCGGGTACCCCCGACACCCCCACCCCTGGTTCTCCCAGCAAATTCATCCGTTGCACCACGACTGCCCCCAAAACGGCCCTGCGCCTGTCACCGTGACGGGGCAGCTCAGGGATCTTCACCGTCCTGCGGGAGCCAGGCAAGCCCGGCCACCGGCGCAACCGTGTCGGCCGCACTGACGTGTGAATGTCCGTACCCGACCCGTGCTCACCTCGCGTCGAGAGCAGCCGGCAGCGAGGTGCGGGTGCGGGAGATGGAGGCGGGCTCGCGGGGGTGGGGAACCAGCCGCCCGTTGGCTGCCCGGCACTGGTGGAGTCCGAGGAAGCACCCCCCAACGCCCGCATTCGTCAGGCGCAGCCACGAGCCTCGATCCACCGCTCCCATGACCGGGCAGTTGGAAGACGCGTACTCATCGGCGAGCACAGCCTCCCCGTCACGCACGGCGTCCACTTCGGGCGATGTCCTCCGCACTGATTCGGGCGTCACTTCGACATGATGAAGTCCAGGGCGTAGCCGGAGGCGGTCGTCCAGTAGGTGACGAGCTGGCCGTCGTCCGCGTACAGCTTCTTGACGGGTATGGGGACGTCGATCGGGTTGCCCGCGGTGCTGCCGGGCTTACTGCCCTGGAGGTTGAGGGTGATGCTCTTCGCCTCGTACTCGTCCCTGGCGCCGCCGGCGACGAGCAGCGCCGCGTAGGCCTCCTGGCCCGGAGCGAGGGTGACGGGCACGCCCGGGGTCGCGTCGCTGTCCTTGATCACGGGAGCGTTCCGGGTACCGGCGCCGAGCCGCACGAGCGGGTAGCGGTAGAGGTTGCACTTCTTGTCGCCGGCGTTCTGGACGGTGAGGACGAGGTGCCTGGCGTCCCTCTCCTTCACCGCGGACACCCCGAGCTCTTTCTGGGAGCAGGCGGCGACGGTGGCCTTGGCGGCGGCGCGGTGCGTCACCGCGACATGGGCCTTCCCGCCGGCCGTGCGCGCCCCGGTGGCCGAGGCCTGTGCCGACACGCCACACCCAAGAGCCAGGACGAGACCCGCGGCCACGGCCACGCGGCGGCCCACGACGGACTTCACGTTCATATGCGGATTCCTTTTCCGATCGGTACGAGGTCGCCCGCAGATGGGTGTTCCCCGTGGACGGATGAGTCGGGGGAAGGTGCGCTGCCGGGTGGCCGGCCGCTTCAGTCGGTGCGACATCCATAGCGTCGGATCCCTCGCGGGTCTGGGGCAACAGGCCCCGCCCAACCCGCAACGGTGGAACGATCCCACCCCCCGACGACCTGCGGAAACGAGGAGGACTGGGATGCCTGTCCGGGATGGGAACCCGCCTGAGGTCGGCGGCGGACCAGCCGGTGGTCCCGGGACGCCCGGTCTCCTCACTGGAACCACCCGCATCCGTGCGGCAGTCTTCTCCTCCGTGGGGAATCTTCCGTCTCAGAGTGCGTCGAGTGACGCCGCCGAGCACATGGTGGTGGCCGGGGACGACGCCCTGGCCCAGCGACTGGCCGCCGAGTTGCGCGGGGTGTACGGCGAGCGCGTGACCCTCGTGGTGCCGCCCGCGCAGCATGGTGTGCGGCCGCCGGTCGTCGGGCGGGCGCGGGCCACCGCCCTGTTCGACCGGGTGTCCGCGGCCGTGAACCGGGCCTCCGGGAACGGGAACGGAATCGGCGGAGGGGGAGGAGGGGGCGGCGGGAGCGACGAGACGTCCGGTTCCGAGCGGGTCGTCGAGGCCGCCGAACTCACCGAGAACGCGCTCTCCTACGCGGGTGTCGAGCGGGCCACCGCGCTCGCCCTCGTATACGACGACGACGAGACCAACATCCGTGCCGCGCTCACCGCCCGGCGGCTCAACCCGCGCATCCGGCTGGTCCTGCGGCTCTACAACCGGCGTCTCGGCCAGCACATCGAGGCCCTCCTCGACCAGGCCTCGGCCCTGGCCGCCGCTGCCGCCTCCACCGCCGCTGCCGGACCCGGCAGCGCGCCTGACGCCGGTGGCGGCGCGAACTCCGCCGGAGGCGGCCCGGGTTCGGACGCGTCCCGTGCGGGCCGGAACGCCGAGGTCTACGACGCCTCCACCACCGTGCTGTCCGACGCCGACACGGCCGCGCCCGCGCTCGCCGCCACCGCCGTTGCCGGCACCAGCAAGGTCGTCCAGACCGACGGGCTGATGCTGCGCGCGGTGGAGCGGCCGCCGCCCGGTCCGGGCGCGGTCGCCGATCCGGGGCTGTGCACACTGGCGTTGCTGTCCGCCACGACCAACGACCCGGCCGGCGCCGACGGTTCCGAGAGCAGCGGTGCGCAGGGGCCGCAACTCCTGCCCGACGAAAGGGCGGTGGCCGCCGCCACCGGGCGAGGCACCGTCGTCCTGGAGAACGTGTCGTACTCCGGGCCCGAACTGGGCTCAGGCCGCGGGGTCGTGCCGTGGTTCGGCTCGCTGCTGTCCCGGCGGCTGCGCTGGTCGTTCGTGGGGCTCGTCGCGTGTGTGGTCGGGCTCGCCGTGGCGTCGATGCTGGTCACCGGTGAGCAGCCGCTCCAGGCGACGTATCTGACCCTGCTCGATCTCTTCGCCATCAACGACCCGGCCATCGGGCAGCCGCTCGGGCGGCAGCTCCTCCAACTCTGCTCGGGGCTGGTCGGGTTGCTGCTGCTGCCGGTGCTGCTCGCCGCCGTGCTCGAGGCGCTCGGCACGTTCCGCAGCGGGTCCGCCCTGCGGAAACCGCCCCGCGGGCTGTCCGGACACGTGGTGCTGCTCGGGGTCGGCAAGATCGGTACGCGGGTGCTGGCGCGGCTGCGTGAACTGCGTATCCCCGTGGTGTGCGTGGAGGCCGATCCCGAGGCCCGGGGGCTCGCGCTGGCACGGAGTCTGCGAGTGCCCGTGGTGCTGGGGGACGTCACTCAGGAAGGCGTGCTGGAGGCCGCCAAGATCCATCGGGCGCACGCGCTGCTGGCGCTGACCAGCGCGGACACCATGAACCTGGAGGCCGTACTCTCCGCCCGCACCCTGAAGCCCGATCTGCGGGTCGTACTGCGGCTGTACGACGACGACTTCGCGACCGCCGTCTACCGCACCCTCCGGGCCGCGCATCCGGGCGCACTCACCCGGAGCCGCAGCGTGTCCCATCTCGCCGCGCCCGCGTTCGCCGGAGCGATGCTGGGGAGACAGATCCTCGGGGCGATTCCCGTCGAGCGGCGGGTGCTGCTGTTCGCCGCGGTGGACGTCGGCGGACATCCGCAGCTCGAAGGGCGCACAGTGGGAGAGGCGTTCCGGGCCGGGGCCTGGCGCGTGCTCGCGCTGGACACGGCGACCCCCGAGGAGCGCCGGGCCGACCCGGCGCCCGGCGGGCGCGGTCCCCGGCTGGTGTGGGACCTGCCCTCCACCTATGTCCTGAAGCCCGAGGACCGCGTGGTCCTCGCCGCGACGCGACGAGGACTGGCGGAACTGCTCGGCCGCCGGCCCCGGCAGCGGGCGGGAACCTAGCCCAGGACTCGGCCGACAGCAACGGCAGCGGCAGCGGCAGGGCGCGTGGTCCGAGGCTCGGCCGACAGCAGCGGGAGCAGCGGGCGGGAACCCAGCTCAGGACTCGGCCGACAGCAGCGGCAGCGGCAGCAGCAGCAGCAGCGGGCGGGAACGTGGGGCCGGGGGCGGGCGAGCCCCCCGCCCCCCTGTGGCGATGCCAACTTGGGGTGAGCGGCTGGTCTTTTCAAGACGGCCGGCGGGATTGGGTCGTGGGC
>NZ_JBHYXD010000039.1:51156-64171 GCF_042751995.1 Streptomyces sp. NPDC059371
GGGGGGGCACCCCCTCCACCGCCCGCGGCCCCCCGCCGCGCCCCCGCCCCCCCCCGCGCGGGGGGGGGGCGGGGGGGGGGGGGGCCCCCCGCCCCCCCGCGCCACCGTGTCACTTGCCCAAGTGGCGTTCCGCGAAGTCGAGTTCCAGGCGGACCTGCTTGATGCGTTCGTCGACGACCAGGGAGCCGTGGCCCGCGTCGTAGCGGTAGACCTCGTGGACGGCTTCGCGGGCGGCGAGGCGGGTGACGTAGTTGTCGATCTGGCGGATGGGGCAGCGGGGGTCGTTGACCCCGGCCGAGATGTACACGGGGACCTTCACCGCTTCGACGTACGTCAGCGGGGAGGACGCCTCGAAGCGCTCGGGGACCTCTTCCGGGGTGCCGCCGAGGAGCGTACGGTCCATGGCCTTCAGCGCCTCCATCTCGTCGTGGTACGCCGCGACGTAGTCGGCGACCGGGACGGCGGCGATGCCGAGGGCCCAGGCGTCGGGCTGGGTGCCGACGCCGAGGAGGGTGAGGTAGCCGCCCCAGGAGCCGCCGGTGAGGATCAGCCGGTCCGGGTCGGCCAGGCCGGACGTGACCGCCCATTCGCGGACCGCCGCGATGTCCTCCAGTTCGATGAGGCCGACGCGGTGCTTGAGCGCGTCGGTCCACGCGCGGCCGTAACCCGTGGAGCCGCGGTAGTTGACCCGGACCACCGCGTAGCCGTGGTCGACCCAGGCCGCCGGGCCCGCCGCGAACGAGTCGCTGTCGTGCCAGGTCGGGCCGCCGTGGATCTCGAAGACGGTGGGCAGCGGTCCTGTGACGCCGGCCGGCTTCTGGATCAGGGCGTGGACGCGGCCGCCGGGTCCTTCGACCCAGACGTCCTCCACGGGGACGGATCCCGGGGACTTCTGGCCGGGCGGGTCCAGGACGATCTCGCCGGTCGTCGAGCGGACGGTGGACGGCTCCGCGGCCGACGACCACAGATACTCCACGGTCCCGTCCGGGCGGGCCGTCGCCCCGGACACCGTGCCGGGCGGGGTCGGGACCCGGGTCAGCTCACCGGAGGCCAGGTCGTAGCGCCACAGGTCGCTGCGCGCCTCGAAGCTGTGCGCGATGAGGAGGGCCGAGCCGTCCGGATACCACTCGGCGGCCACGTCACCGGGCAGGTCGAGACCCAGGTCGGTCTGCTCCCCCGACACCACGTCCCACACGAGGGGCTCCCAGCGGCCGCGCCTCTGGTGCCCGATGAGCAGCCGGCTGTCTCCGTCGACGGGGGCGAAGCCCAGCACTTCGAGGCCCAGCTCGACCGTGCCGCCCTCGGTGTCGTCCAGCTCGGCGACCGCCGAACCGTCCGGGCGCAGCACCTTGAGCGCCGAGTGCATCGCGTCGCCGTGCTCGGTGTGCTCGACGGCGATCAGGGAGCCGTCGTGCGAGAGGTCGCCGACACCGGCCGACTCGCGGTGCCGGTAGATCTCCACCGTGGCGTCGCCGGCGCGGGCGACGTGGATCGTCGATCCGTCCTCGTCCGTCGAGCGGCCCACGACGGCCGTGCGCCCGTCGCGGCCGATGGCCAGGCCCGCGGGGTAGGAGGGGTCGAGGCCGGGAACCGCGGGGTCGTCCACATCGCCCACGACCAGGGCGGCGTCGAACGGGCGGCGGCGCCAGACGCCGAACTCGTCGCCGTCCTTGTCGTCGAACCACCAGATCCACTCGCCGTCGGGCGAGAGCACCCCGTCCGTCGTGCCGTTCGCCCGGTGGGTGACCTGGCGCTGCTTCCCCGTCGCTCGGTCCCACGCGTACAGCTCGTACGTCCCTGTCGCGTTCGAGACGAACAGGGAGCGGTGCGGTGCGTCCTCCGCCCAGTCCGGCAGCGACACCCGCGGTGCCCGGAAGCGCTTCTCCCAGTCGGGCATGTCTGCCTGCTGCGGCTCGGTGGACCTGGTGCTCTCAGTCATGGCCCCATAGTGCCTGGCCCGGCCCGTCTCGCGCCGGGGAGGTCCCCAGCCTGTGGACAACCTCGCGGCGCCGCCACGCTCGGCCGGCCGCCGGACGGCGCGCGAGGCAGGACCCGCGATCCCGGGACGCGGTCCGGGCCGGTCCCGCTGAAGCGACGTGTGCGCAGGTCAGGGCCGTTGTCAGTGGCGGGGTGCAGACTTTTTCGCATGACCGATCCACGCAAGGCCGTCGAGAGTTACTGGGCCGCCGCGGACGCCCGGGACTGGGCAGCGTTCGCGGAGCTGCTCACCGAGGACGTCGTCTACACCCTGCCGCAGACGCGCGAGCGCATCAGCGGCCGGGAGCGGTACGTCGAGTTCAACCGCGAGTACCCGGGCGACTGGCACGTCCGGATCGAGCGGGTCATAGCCGAGCCCGGTCAGGCCGTCACCTGGACCCACGTCACGGTGGGCCTGGAGGAGATGCACGCGATCACGTTCTTCACGGCGGACGCCCGGGGCCGTATCGCCACGGTGACCGAGTTCTGGCCCGAGCCGTACGAGCCTCCGGCGGCCCGGGACCATCTGGCCGAGCGGTACTGAGCGGGCCCCACGGGCGAGCCGGGCTGGGCCGCACCGTACCGTGGACGGCGTGTACCGGTTCCTGCTGACGCCCCGCTGGTGGGGGATCAACGTCTTCGTGCTGTTGGCCATCCCCTTCTGCGTCTTCATGGGGTCGTGGCAGTTGGGGCGGTTCGAGGACCGCGTTCAGGATCACCGGACGGCGGACGCGGCGGTCTCGTCGGCCAGGACGGAGGCCGCCCGGCCCCTGGCCTCGATGCTGCCCGTGACCACCGAGACGTCCGGCAGGCGGACCACCGCGACGGGCCGGTACGGCAAGCAGTTGCTGGTGCCGGGCCGGGAACTGGACGGCAGGAGCGGGTACTACGCGCTCGCGATGCTGCGGGTCGACGGCGGCAGGGCGCTGCCCGTCGTCCGGGGCTGGCTGCCCGGCACGGCGGACGCGGCGAAGGCCCCGGCCCCGCCCACCGGCGAGGTCACGGTCACGGGTTCGCTCCAGGCGTCCGAGAGTCCCGGTTCGAACGGCGTCAGCGCGGTCGGCGGGCTTCCCGCGGGGCAGACGGCCGCGATCAGCTCGGCGTCGCTGGTGAACCTCGTGCCGTACACGCTGTACGACGCGTGGATCACGCTCGACAAGGCCGACGCCGGGATGAAGGCGGTGCCTCCGAGCGCGCCGGCGAACACCGGACTCGACCTCAAGGCGTTCCAGAACCTCGGCTACACCGGCGAGTGGTTCGTCTTCGCGGGCTTCGTCGTCTTCATGTGGTTCCGCCTGCTGCGCCGCGAGACGGAGTTCGCCCGCGACGCCGAACTGGGACTGCTGCCGGAGACCCGGGAGCCCTCGGTCAGCCCCGAAACCCCGGCCGCCCCCGAAACCATGGCCGCCGCGGCCGCCCCAAAGAAGGAGTCCGAGGACGTCGCCGCCACCGCGGTCGAGCCGTCCGGGACGGCCTGAGCGGACTGACAGGGCGGCGACGGACCATCGCCGCCGCCCGGTACCGAACGATCACCCGTCCGTCAGGACGAGGCCAGGATCCCGGTGTGATACACCGTGCCCGCGCAGGCGTTGCCCACGGTGACCGACGCGCTCGCGCCGCCGGTGGCCGCCGTTTCGGAGACGACGACACTGCCGTCCAGCGTGCCGTCCTCGACGAGGAGCTGGGGCGAGGTGCCCTCCGCGCCGGAGCCGGCGGTCGTACCGCCGGTGTCGGTGGCTCCCTGCGTGGGGGTGGGCTCCGGTGAGGGCTCCACGGTGGGGCAGGTCGACGAGGGCACCCAGGCGAACTTCACCACGTACGAGGCGCCGGGCTGGAGCACCAGGGACGGGACCTCCGTGGACGGGTCGGGCAGCGCGGTGGCCGCGTCGCCCACCACATGTGTCGCCACACCGATCCTGGCGGGGTCCGCCGCGCCCTGGGCGAATGCGTCGACCTTGCCGGCGCCGGTGACCGTGCAAGCGGTGGTGGAGACGTTCGAGACGGTGAAGGAGCCGTAGACCGCGCCGGTGGCGTCCGGTGCCCCCTCCGTACCGGAGGCCCCGCCGAGCTGGTCCGCCGTGCACGTGAGGGCGGCCGAGGCGGAGGCCGAGGGACCGGTGCCGCCCGTGGCGGCCCCTCCCGCGCCCTTGTCCGTGCCGCCCGGTGTCTCCGTCCTGCCGCCGTCGCCGTCGCCCTTGGACGTGCCCGTCGAGCCCGCGTCCTTGCCGGAGCCGCCGTCCGATCCCTTGCCCTCGCTCGCGCCGCCCTGGGCCTGTGAGCTGTTGGCCGCGATGGACGGGTCGGGGTTCGACCCGGAGGAGTTGGAGACGTGGACGAACGCCGGGATCGCCGTGCCCATGAAGAGCGCCGCCGCCGCCATGCCGACCACGGCCTGCCGCTTGCGCGCCCGCCGCGCCGGAACCGCCAGGCGCAGATGCTCCAGGGTGCCGTCGGTGGGTTCGATCTCCTGAACGGCCTGGTGCAACAGCCGGCGCAGTGCCAGCTCGTCGCCGCCGAACCCTTCGGGTCCCGGTCCGTCCGTGTCCGCTGTGCCGGGCTGTTCGTCGGGGCCGTTGTTCACATTTCCGTTCCCAGCGTGCGATTGCGTGTGCTCGTGTTCCGGGCGTCCCTCGTCCTCGGGGCACCGCTGACCGTCGTGCTCGCTCATGCCGAAGCCCCCATGGCGACACGGAGCGCGGCGATGCCGCGCGAGCCGTACGCCTTCACCGAACCCAGGGAGACACCGAGCGTCTCGGCGACCTGAGCCTCGGTCATGTCCGCGAAGTAGCGCAGGACCAGGACCTCGCGCTGGCGCCGCTGGAGCCCCTTCATCGCCTTGATCAGCGCGTCGCGCTCCAACTGGTCGTACGCGCCTTCCTCGGCGCTCGCCATGTCGGGCATCGGCTTCGAGAGGAGCTTGAGGCCGAGGATGCGCCGGCGCAGCGCCGAACGCGACAGGTTGACGACGGTCTGACGCAGGTAGGCGAGCGTCTTCTCCGGGTCCCGGACGCGTTTGCGCGCCGAGTGCACCCGGATGAACGCCTCCTGGACGACGTCCTCGCAGGAGGCCGTGTCGTCGAGCAGAAGCGCCGCGAGGCCGAGAAGCGAGCGGTAGTGCGCCCGGTAGGTCTCGGTCAGATGGTCGACGGTCGTGCCCGCCGCCAGGCTGTCCTCGGCGCCGTCACGCTGACTCGGGATGCGGGCCGGCCGCGCTGAGGGCATGGGGGCGATCACCGGCATGCCGCCGGACGCGCCGGGGCTGCGGGGTCGGCGGGGTGGACGCAGGGCCATGCCCCTTGTCTGGACCGCGGTGAATTCGAGTACCTCTGCCACGCCAGTTGGACACACGTCCCCCCGGGAGGGTTGTACGAGACAGGCGTCACAATCGCGCCGGGTGCCACTTCGGCCGGAAACCTCTCCCCGGGAACGCCCCCCGGACTCCCCGCCGTTACGCCGTCCCGCGCGCGCGACAGTGCACCAGATGCCCTCATGCGTAACAGCTCTTCCCCTGTGCCCAATGCTCCGCCGCCCCCCGGACGCCCCTGAATGGCGACGGCGAAGACGCTCACGGCCCCGCGCGCGGTTGCGTGGGACGGCGGTAAATCTTCGAACGCCGACACGAGTCCGTACAAGTGGTCAGGACCATTAAGTTGATCACTGAACCGACAGAGATCCTACAAACCTACGCGCCGGGGGGCACCGGGATTACGGCCGGAGGCCGCCGGCAGCGGAGAACCTGCGGAACGGCCGCCCCGGCGGAGAACCGGATCCACAAGGTCTTGACGGACCGCGGAGTACTGACGATCTACGGAGTCCTGCTGATCTCCGCCGCCACCAGCTCGGCGATCTGGGCGGTGTTCAGGGCCGCGCCCTTGCGCAGATTGTCCCCGCACACGAACAGTTCGAGGGCCGTCGGGTCGTCCAGTGCCCGGCGGACCCGGCCCACCCAGGTCGGGTCGGTGCCCACCACGTCCGCGGGTGTGGGGAACTCACCGGCGGCCGGGTTGTCGAAGAGCACGACGCCGGGCGCGGTGTCCAGGATCTCCCGGGCCTTCTCGACCGTCACCTCGTCCTGGAAGCGGGCGTGCACGGTCAGGGAGTGCGTGGTGACGACGGGAACCCGGACACAGGTCACGGCGACCTTCAGCCGGGGCAGCCCGAGGATCTTGCGGGTCTCGTCGCGTACCTTCATCTCCTCCGAGGACCAGCCGTCCTCGGCGAGCGACCCGGCCCACGGCACCACGTTCAGGGCGACCGGCTCCGGGAACGGCCCTGTGTCGTCGCCCACGGCCCGGCGTACGTCACCGGGGCTGTTCCCCAGTTCCGTGCCCGCGACCAGGGACATCTGGCGGCGCAGGGTGTCGATACCCGCCCGGCCCGCACCGCTGACCGCCTGATACGAGGAGACGACGAGTTCCCGCAGCCCGAACTCGGCGTGCAGGGCACCCAGCGCCACGATCATGGAGAGGGTCGTGCAGTTCGGGTTGGAGACGATCCCGCGCGGGCGCACACGCGCGGCGTGCGGATTCACCTCGGGAACGACGAGGGGCACTTCCGGGTCCATACGGAAGGCGCCGGAGTTGTCGACGACGACCGCGCCCTTGGCGGCGGCGATCGGCGCCCACTGGGCGGCCACCTCGTCCGGCACGTCGAACATGGCGACGTCGACCCCGTCGAAGGCCTCCTCCGACAGGGCCGTCACCTCGACCTCCACACCGCGCACGGCCAGCTTGCGGCCGGCCGAGCGCGGCGAGGCGATCAGTCGGATCTCACCCCAGATGTCCGCGTGCTGGGACAGGATCTGGAGCATGACCGTGCCGACGGCTCCGGTCGCTCCCACGACCGCGAGCGTCGGTCGTCGGGTCATCGCCCGGTGCCTCCGTAGACGACGGCCTCGTCGCTGTCGGAGTCGAGCCCGAAGGCGGTGTGCACGGCGCGTACGGCCTCGTTGACGTCGTCGGCGCGGGTGACGACGGAGATGCGGATCTCCGAGGTCGAGATCAGCTCGATGTTGACCCCGGCGTCGGTGAGCGCCTCGAAGAATCCGGCCGTGACACCCGGGTTGGTCTTCATGCCGGCGCCGACGAGCGAGATCTTGCCGATCTGGTCGTCGTAGCGCAGCGACTCGAAGCCGATGACGCTCTTCGCCTTCTCCAGGGCGTCGATGGCCTTGCGGCCCTCGGTCTTCGGGAGGGTGAAGGAGATGTCCGTCAGGCCCGTGGTGGCCGCCGACACGTTCTGCACGATCATGTCGATGTTGATCTCGGCGTTGGCGATAGCGCGGAAGATCGCGGCGGCCTCGCCCGGCTTGTCCGGGACGCCGACGACCGTGACCTTGGCCTCGGAGGTGTCGTGAGCGACACCGGAAATGATGGCCTGCTCCACCTTCTGGTCCCCTTGCTGCCGTGTCTTCTGAACGAGTGGTGCGCTGCTGACCCAGGTGCCCTGAAGTCCGCTGAAGGACGACCGCACGTGGATCGGGATGTCGTAACGGCGGGCGTATTCCACACAGCGGTGGAGCAGCACCTTGGAGCCGGAGGCGGCGAGCTCCAGCATGTCCTCGAAGGCGATCCAGTCGATCTTCTTCGCCTTCTTCACCACGCGCGGGTCGGCGGTGAACACGCCGTCCACGTCGGTGTAGATCTCGCACACCTCGGCGTCGAGCGCCGCGGCCAGCGCGACGGCCGTGGTGTCGGACCCACCGCGGCCCAGCGTGGTGATGTCCTTCTTGTCCTGGGAGACGCCCTGGAAGCCGGCGACGATGGCGATGTTGCCCTCGTCCAGCGCCGTACGGATACGGCCCGGGGTGACGTCGATGATCCGGGCTTTGTTGTGGACCGAGTCGGTGATGACGCCTGCCTGGCTGCCGGTGAAGCTCTGGGCGCTGTGGCCCAGGTTTTTGATCGCCATCGCCAGCAGGGCCATGGAGATCCGCTCTCCGGCGGTCAGCAGCATGTCGAACTCCCGGCCGCTGGGCATCGGAGATACCTGCTCGGCGAGATCGATCAGCTCGTCCGTCGTGTCGCCCATCGCGGAAACGACCACGACCACCTGGTGGCCGTTCTTCTTCGCTTCCACGATCCGCTTGGCGACGCGCTTGATGCCCTCGGCATCGGCTACGGAGGAACCTCCGTACTTCTGCACGACAAGGCCCACGTGCGCTCCTCGCTCAGTCCGTCTCTGCACCGCACTACTGCGGTCGGCTCAGTCTAACGAGCGGCCGGATTTCCCTTCCGGGGTGCCGCATCGTGAGATGTCCCGCTCACGACGTGATCACTCCGGGCTGTCAGGTCGGCAAGGGGTCCGGCCGCTCCGAGACGGCACCTGCCCGTACCGGAGCCCCGCCACTCCGAACGTGCCCCAGGTCACACCGGTGACGGGGCGGAAAGCGGAGGGCCGGACGGGCGGTGGCGGGTCCTCGTCCGTGCGCGGGCCGAGCCGCCCGGCGGGCTACTTGACCGTGCGCAGCCCGAGCGGTCCGGCGATCTCCTCCACCATCACCTTGCCGGCCTCCTCCGCGAGCGCTTCCTCGCCGAGGTCCTGGTCGGTGTCGAGGCCGTCCAGCTCCTCCAGGGGCTGGTTCAGCCGGACGTGGGCGACCACGGACTGCAGGGCGCGCAGGGTCGCGGAGGCGGTGGAGCCCCAGTTCGAGAAGTAGGAGAACTGCCACCACCACATGGCCTCCGTGGTGCGGCCCGCGCGGTAGTGGGCCATGCCGTGGCGCAGGTCGGTGATGACGTCGGCGAGGTCGTCGGAGATACGGGCCGGGACCGGGGCCTTGCGGGGCTCGTACGGGTCGAAGACCTCGGAGTAGATGTCGATCGGCTCCAGCATCACGGCGAGGCGCTCGCGGAGTTCGTCCACGTCCGCCTCCGGGCCGAGGTCGGGCTCGTAGCGCTCGTCGGGAACGATGTCCTCGTGCGCCCCGAGACGGCCGCCGGCCAGCAGGAGCTGGGAGACCTCCAGCAGGAGGAAGGGCACGGCCGAGTCCGGCTCGTCACCCTTGGCCACCTCGGTGACGGCGACCAGGAAGCTCTCCACCTGGTCCGCGATCTGGACCACGAAGTCGTCGGGGTCCGGACTCGTCTCGTGCAGCGTGGCGTCAGACATCTAGAAGTCGTCTCCCCTCGAAGGCGCGGCCGAGTGTGACCTCGTCCGCGTATTCCAGGTCGCCACCCACCGGGAGGCCGCTGGCCAGGCGGGTGACCTTGAGGCCCATGGGCTTGATCATGCGGGCGAGATACGTGGCCGTGGCCTCGCCCTCCAGATTCGGGTCCGTGGCCAGGATGAGCTCGGTGACCGTGCCGTCGGCGAGGCGGGCCAGGAGTTCCCTGATCCGCAGGTCGTCCGGGCCGACGCCCTCGATCGGGCTGATCGCGCCGCCGAGCACGTGGTACTTCCCCCGGAACTCACGTGTGCGCTCGACCGCGACGACGTCCTTCGGCTCCTCCACCACACAGATCACCGAGAGGTCGCGGCGCGGGTCGCGGCAGATGTTGCACAGTTCCTCCTGCGCGATGTTGCCGCAGGTCGCGCAGAAGCGGACCTTCGCCTTGACCTCCATGAGGGCCTGTGCGAGCCGGCGGACGTCCGTGGGCTCCGCCTGCAGGATGTGGAAGGCGATCCGCTGCGCGCTCTTGGGACCGACGCCGGGGAGCCGCCCCAGTTCGTCGATGAGGTCCTGAACAACGCCTTCGTACAACGGACTGCCTTTCCGAGTGCTTCGGTACCGCCTGGTCCCGTCCTACTGTTTCTTCCTGATGCGTACGGTAGTTGGATGCCGCCGGTCTTAGAAGGGCAGACCGGGGATACCGCTGCCGCCGCCGAGCCCCTGGGTGAGCGGGCCGAGCGTCTGCTGCTGGAGCGCCTGGGCGTTCTCGTTCGCCGCCTGGACGGCCGCGACGATCAGGTCGGCGAGCGTCTCGGTGTCCTCGGGGTCGACCGCCTTCGGGTCGATCACCAGGGCGCGGAGCTCTCCGGAGCCCGTCACGGTCGCCTTGACCAGGCCGCCGCCCGCCTGGCCCCCGACCTCCGTGCGCGCCAGTTCCTCCTGCGCGTTCGCGAGGTCCTGCTGCATCTTCTGGGCCTGCTGCAGCAACTGCTGCATATTGGGCTGGCCACCACCGGGAATCACGATCAGCTCCTGGTTTCGAGTACGGCTGTCCGGGCGCTTCTTCCTGTCCAGCACGAGCCTACGTGGTCCAAGGGCCCGTCGCCCAAGCACTCTTTCGAGTGACATCACAGCGGCGCCTATACCTGATCAAGGCCCTCTTCCGGGCGGAAAAGCCGGTAAACCCGGTCCATCGCCACCCATTGGGCGGTAGGAAGGGGGCTGCGCATTTGCACCACGCGTCACACGACGTCACGCACCGCACGCACTGTCCGTGCCGTCACCGACGTCACGACACCACCGTCGTCACGACACCACCGTCGTCCGTCATCACCGTCGTCAACTAGGGAGTGCCGGGTGAGTCAGCCGGAGATGCAGCCGGAGGGGCCGCTCCAGGACGGGCGGAGCGAGGGCGCGGCGGGGCCCCGGCCGGGCGACCTGACCGGTCGGCCGTTTCCGCTCGGCGACTGGGGGGAGCCCGCCGAGCGGCTCCACGAGCTCTACCGCTGGGTGGAACAGGGGGCGCTCGACACGGCCGCCTGGTATCTCTCCGACCGTGTGTGGAAGCGGTGGGCGGCACGGGTGCTGCGGTCCGGCGCCACGCTGGGGGCCGTCTCCGGGGCCGCGCTGCCGCTGCTCGACCTCACCGGATCGGTGCGGGGGGCGGCTCCGTGGGGCTATCTGGCGCTGCTGCTCGCGGCCTCCTGCGTCGGCGTCGACCGGTTCTTCGGCGTGACCTCCGGATGGATAAGGGACGTGGCCACCGCGCAGGCCGTGCAGCGACGGCTTCAGGCGCTGCAGTTCGACTGGGCGTCCGAGAGCGTCCGGGAGGTCCTCGGGCCCACCGACGGAACGGCCAGCGAGGCCGCCGACCGGTGCATCGGAGTGCTGCGCCGGTTCTCGGAGGACGTCACGGAGCTGGTGCGCACCGAGACGGCGGACTGGATGGTGGAGTTCCGCACGGGCCCGGCGCCGCTGGGGATCCAGTCCTCGGCGGCCGGAGCGTCCCGCCCCGACGGGCCGCCGCTGAACGGCCGCACCCCGCTGCCGCCCGGAACCCGCCCGAACATGCCCCGCCAACGCCCGCCCGAGCCGAGGTAGCCGGAACACCGACGCCCGCCCGAGCCCAGGTAGCCGGGGCGTGGCGGCCGGGCGGCACGCCGTCAGCCGGCTCCGCAGATCCTCAGCCCGACCGGTGTCCCGCAGGGGAGATGGCCGTGGGTGCGGATGACGTCCTGGCCGCTGCCCCGGCTGATGTAGGAGAGGAAGCTGGAGGCGAGGGAGTCGGCGGGCGGCTGTCCGTAGGTGTAGGCGTACTCGATCTCGCGGTACGGGTAGGCCGAGGTGCCGTGCTCCAGGTCCTCGACGGAGGCGGCGTGACCGTCGAGGCTGATCCGGTGCAGCCCCTTGCGGCCGGTGGCGTCGTTGAGTTCGCTGTAGCCGATCGCGCCGGGCAGCTTGGCGACCGTGTCGAGCACCTGCTCGGTGGAGTCGAGTTCGCACCGCGCCACCGGTGCCGTCGCGTCGTCCTTGTGGACGCAGTCGAGCGAGGAGTTGGCGATCTCGCCGCGTCCGAGCACTCGGCGCTGGAACACCTGCCGGGTCCCGGAGTTGGCGTCCCGGCTGACCAGGAGGACGGGTCTGTCGGGTCCGCCGAGCTGCTTCCAGTTCGTGATCTCGCCGCGGTACAGCCGTCGTACGTCGGTCAGCGACAGGTTCCTGACCGGAACGGCGTCGTTGACGACGAGCGTGAACACCGACACCGCGATCCGGTTCTCCCGCAGGTTCGGGAAGTCACCCGGTTTGGGGCCGTCGGAGAGCGCGACGAGAGCCGGGGACCCCTTCTTCGACGCCCGCCCCGCCGTGTCGAGCTCGCGCACACCGGCGGTGCTGCCGTGGGTGTCCACCGTGATGGTGGCGCCCCGGCAGTCGTGCTCGTACTTCTCGGCCAGTTCGCGTGCCACCGGCTCGAAGGCGGTCGAGCCCGTGACGGCCAGCGTGCCCCGCTCGCAGCCGATCGGGGGCGGGGTGTCGTCGCGCAGGACGACGATCACGGCGAGCGTCACGACGCACACCGTCAGCAGGACGGTGATCAGCCGCGCGGCCCGGCTGAACAGCGGCGCCTTGTCGTCCGGTGTCGTACTGCGGTTGGGCCGGACCTCGCCGTCCCGGATGCCCCCGACGATCCGTACCGGACAGCCCACGTCGCCGCCCGACAGCAGGACCAGCAGCTTGAAGTGCTCGCCCCGGTTGAGCGGGACCCGCGGGATGCGCAGCGTGCCGCGCTCGTAGCTGAGACCGGCGGCCGGGGTGAAGTGGTCCATCAGATGGTCGGTGCCGGGCGGCTGGGTCACGGACACACCACGGATCGTGCGATCGGTGAACACCGCGGTCAGGCCGTGCCGCTCGCGGCTCGTGTAGTCCTCCCCGACGATGCTCTGCGAGCCGTCGTTCTCGATCCGCAGCAGCACGAGGGTGGCGTCGGACATGCCGGGTGTCTCGTCGAACAGTCCGAGCCGTACGTTCGCCCGCCCCGAGCGGACGCCGTCGCCGATGGGGTTGTCCATCTGGACGCGGTAGCCGACGGTCTTGCGGCGCGGCACCCTTCGCTCGTACCAGACCATCACGGCGGAGGAGACGACACCGATCACGGCGGTCCCGACGGCCACGACGTTCTCTGCGCTCAGCCACTCCACGTGAGCCACTCCCCCGAGCACTGCCCTGCGGTGCGGTCACCGTACGACTCCGGCCGGAAACAGCCCACATACGGGAAGTGAACTTCAACAGCCTTGGCAGGAACGGCGGTTGACGCGTCCCCCAGGCCGGCCCGTCCCACGGCCGCTCCGCAGGCGGTGCACGGGCCCGGGCCCCCGGGGGGGCGCCCCGGGCCGGGCGCGGGGACCCACCCACACGGGGGTGTGGACCTGG
>NZ_JBHYXD010000039.1:64181-70043 GCF_042751995.1 Streptomyces sp. NPDC059371
ACCGGGATGTGTCCGCTCCAGCCCATTCCGCCGCGGGAGCCGGACGCGGCCCGCGCCCCCCCCCCCGGGGCGCCCACCCCCCGCCGGGGGGGGGCCGCGGAGCCCCCCCGCCGCGCCCCCCCCGGGCGCGCCCCGGGGGGGGCCCCGGGCCCGCCGGGGGGGCGGCTGCCCGCGGGACGGGCCGTGGACTCAGCCGCTCCTGGTGTAGGTCAGCTCGGCCTCGGCCGCCGAACCGGTCTTCGCCCGCCGCAGCCGGCCGTCCGACAGCAGGGTGACCTCGGAGGCGTCACCCGGGTTGCAGGACGGCGGTCCGCCGACGGTGACCTCGGAGGGGCCGAACTCCAGCGGCCCGCCGGACCCCGGGGTGGCGGCGAGAGCGGCCTGGAAGACACAGTGGTACCCGGCCGAGCCGTCCGCGACGATCGTCAGCACCGTGTCGCCGACACCGCCCTGCTGAATCGTCATCCGGCGCGTGTGGTGGCCGGTCTTGTTGTCGATGACCGCGTCCCAGGTGCCGACGAACGCCTCCGGGACGGTGCCCGCCTGCGTCGTCTGCCCGCCGGGCGGCACCGTCGTGCCGCCGTCCGGAACCTGCGAGGCGCTCTGCCCCGGTGTCGTCGGCGCGTCGGAGGCCGAGCCGGACGCCTTGGGGTCGTCCTGACCGCCCCCGCCCCCTCGCCCGTTCAGCAGCGCGAACACGCTGCCTCCCGCGCCGAGCGCGACGACCAGGGCCACGACCACGAGGAGGACCGTGGACCGGCCGGTCCGCTGCGCGGGCTCCGGTCCGAGCGGGGCGACACCGTGACCGTACGGAGGGGTCGGGCCGTACGGCGGGGTCGCACCGCCGGGACCGTACGGCTGGGCGGCCGCACCCGGACCGTAGGGAGGTGTCGAACCGTACGGCGGCTGGGCCGCACCCCACCCTGCCTGCGGGTAGCCGTACGCGGGGTGGGCCGGGCCCTGGCCGGGGGGCCCCGGGTGCTGCTGCGGATAGCCGTAGGCGGGGTGCGGGCTGGCCGGCGCCGCCGGGGGAGGCGTCGCGCCCGAGCCGCCGATCACGGTCGGGAGATGGTTCACGGGACCGGGCTGCCCCGGCGGCGGCGGGGTGGCGCCCCCGTCGGCGGGCGCGGGCGCGTGTTCCGGAGAGGCCTCGGAGGACGCGGCGGGCGCCGAGGACGAGGACGACGGCGTCGAGGAGGAGGCGGAAGCCGAGGCGGAGGGCGATCCGACCGGCGGCTTGGAGAGATCGGGGGTGGCGACGGGTGCCGGCGGCAGGGCGAGCAGGGCCCCGGGCGCCGGAGCGCCCGCCGGGAGCTGCGGCGGCCCCTGGTCCGGGTTCTCCGTGTCCAGCAGCCGTACGGCGTGCCGCCCGAGCTGGGCCACCAGCGAACCGGGCAGCCAGGGGTCGAGGGTGCGGCCCTCCGAGACGGTGTCCTCCGCGCCCGTGCGCTCCAGGATCTCGTCGAGACCGGGCCGGGCGCCCGGATCCTTGCGCAGACAGTCCCGTACGAGGTCGGCGAGCCCCTCGGGCACCCCCGTCAGGTCCGCCTCCTCCTGCGCGATGCGGAACATCATGGCGTGCACACCGCTGTTGGCCGCGCCGAACGGAAGGGCGCCGGTGGCCGCGTACGACAGGACCGAGCCGAGGCAGAAGATGTCGCACGCGGGTGTGACGCGGTCGCCGCGCACCTGCTCGGGAGCCATGAATCCCGGAGAGCCGACGAGCGCCCCGGTGTGGGTCAGGCCGCCGTCCGTCACCGTCTCCAGGGCACGCGCGATGCCGAAGTCGATGACGCGGGGGCCGTCGATGGTGACGAGGACGTTCGAGGGCTTGAGGTCACGGTGGATCAGGCCCGCGGCGTGGATGTCCTGGAGCGCGTGCGCGAGACCCGCGGCGAGGATGCGCACGGACCGCTCGGGCAGTGCGCCGTGATCGCGTCCGACGACGGCCTGGAGCGAGGGCCCCGCGACATAGCCGGTGGCCACCCAGGGAATCGGGGCATCGGTGTCCGCGTCCAGGACGGGCGCGGTCCAGAGCCCGCCGACGCGGCGGGCGGCCCGCACCTCCTGGCGGAAGCGGGCCCGGAACTCCTCCTGCTCGGCGAGTTCGGGCCGGACGAGTTTGACGGCGACCGTACGCCCCCGGTCGGACCGCGCGAGATAGACGTGGCCCATCCCTCCGGCGCCGAGTCTCGCAAGCAGCCGGTACGCCCCGATCTGCTGCGGATCCCCCGCCCCCAGCTTCTCCATGGCAGTGCCCACCCTCCCCCATATGTGTGCAACAGAGCGAGGATAGTGCGCCGTGGCGGAAGCCGGGCGGGCCCGTGTCCACGGTTTCGTCACGGCTGGTGCCGTTTTGGTAACGGACTGCATCGCCGCCCTCGCCGTTCCCGGCCCCGGGACCGCCCCGAGCGCTCACCGGAGGCCCGTGCCGGGCCCCGCGGCGGTCCCGCGCACCCCCCGGCCAAGCCCGACAGTCTGTCGCGGAAAGCCCCCGCCCGCAGACAGGACGCCGATATCGCGCCCGGTCCGTGGACATTTACGCTTCGCCGCATGACCCCTCAGCCCAACCCCCAGGCCGGCGCCGCAGTGAAGGCCGCGGACCGCGCGCACGTGTTCCACTCCTGGTCCGCGCAGGAGCTCATCGACCCGCTCGCCGTCGCCGGCGCCGAGGGGTCGTACTTCTGGGACTACGAAGGCAAGCGGTATCTGGACTTCACCAGTGGGCTCGTCTTCACCAACATCGGCTACCAGCACCCGAAGGTCGTCGCCGCGATCCAGGAACAGGCCGCGACCCTGTCCACGTTCGCGCCCGCCTTCGCCGTCGAGGCGCGTTCGGAGGCGGCCCGGCTGATCGCCGAGCGGACCCCCGGCGACCTGGACAAGATCTTCTTCACCAACGGCGGCGCGGAGGCCGTCGAGAACGCCACACGGATGGCCCGGCTGCACACCGGCCGCCCGAAGGTGCTCTCCGCCTACCGCTCGTACCACGGCGCCACCTCCACGGCGATCAACCTCACCGGTGACCCGCGGCGCTGGCCGAACGACATCGGGGCGGCCGGTGTCGTCCACTTCTGGGCGCCGTTCCTGTACCGCAGCCCCTTCCACTCCGACAGTGAGCGGCAGGAGTGCGAGCGCGCGCTCCAGCATCTGGAGGACACGATCGCCTTCGAGGGGCCCGGGACCATAGCCGCCGTCATCCTGGAGACGATCCCGGGCACCGCGGGGATCATGACGCCGCCGGCCGGCTACCTCGCCGGAGTGCGCGAGATCTGCGACCGGTACGGGATCGTCTTCGTCCTGGACGAGGTCATGGCCGGGTTCGGCCGCACCGGCAAGTGGTTCGCGGCGGACCACTACGAGGTGACGCCGGACCTGATGACCTTCGCCAAGGGCGTGAACTCCGGCTATGTGCCGCTGGGCGGCGTGGCGATCTCCTCCGCCATCGCCGACACCTTCGCCCGGCGGCCCTACCCGGGCGGGCTCACCTACTCCGGTCACCCGCTGGCCTGTGCCGCCGCGGTCGCGACGATCAACGTCATGGAGGAGGAGGGCATCGTCGGCCAGGCGGCCGCGATCGGCGAGACCGTCCTCGGACCGGGGCTGCGCGCGCTGGCCGAGCGGCACCCGAGCGTCGGCGAGGTGCGCGGCACGGGCGTCTTCTGGGCGCTGGAGCTGGTGAAGGACCGGGAGACCCGGGAGCCGCTGGTCCCGTACAACGCGTCGGGCGAGGCGAACGCGCCGATGGCCGCGTTCGGCGCCGCGGCCAAGGCCCGCGGTCTGTGGCCCTTCATCAACATGAACCGCACCCACGTCGTGCCGCCGTGCAACATCACCGAGGCCGAGGCCAAGGAGGGCCTCGCGGCCCTGGACGAGGCACTGTCGGTGGCTGACGAGCACACGGTGTGAGGTCC
This sequence comes from Streptomyces sp. NPDC059371, assembly GCF_042751995.1. NCBI lineage: Bacteria > Bacillati > Actinomycetota > Actinomycetes > Kitasatosporales > Streptomycetaceae > Streptomyces > Streptomyces sp. NPDC059371. Next base: position 68,096 of record NZ_JBHYXD010000039.1, read on the forward strand.
TGAGGGCTCAGGGGTTCCCGTTCCTGGTGCTCAGGGGCTTCCGCTCCTTGTACCCAGGGGCTCCCTCTCCTGGTGCTCAGGGGTTCCCGCTCCTGGTGCTCAAGGTCGTCGCTCCTGGTGCTCAGGGTCGTCGCTCCTGGTGGGGGTCGGTCGTGGTGGCTCCTCGTGTCCCTTCGGGGTGGCGGGGAGTCGGGCGGCAGGCCCCCACGGCGTATGGTGGCCTGCTCGAAGAGATACGCGAGTAGATGCGCGCACCGACCCACGCGACGGGGAGTGAGATCACCACCATGGCCGGCACCGGCGGCAGTGGCGCCGTAACACGCAGCACCCTGCGACAGCAGATCGCGGACGCGCTCCGTGACGAGGTGCTCGGCGGGCGCCTGCGGCCCGGCCAGGAGTTCACGGTGAAGGAGATCGCCGAGCAGTACGGCGTGTCCGCCACCCCGGTCCGCGAGGCCCTGGTCGATCTGTCGGCGCAGGGGCTTCTGGACGCGGACCAGCACCGCGGCTTCCGGGTCCACGAGTACTCCGGCGCCGACTACCGCGGCATGATCGAGGCGCGCAGCCTGATCACGGAGGGCATGTTCCAGAGTCTCGTGGCGAGCGGCATGCCGCAGGCCGACGACCCGCGCGCGCTCGCCGCCCTCGCGGCCGTCCGGCGCCGCGGCGAGGAGGCCCAGCGCGCGGCGACCGCCGGCGACCTGAACATCCTCATCGGCTACGACCTCCGTTACTGGCGCGAACTCAGCAACCTGTTCGGCAACACCTACCTCGCCGACTTCCTGCACCGGATGCGGGTCCAGTCATGGGTCTGCACGGTCCAGCACCTGCGCCACATCTCCGACCTCAAGGGCCATCTGTGGTCCGGCCACACCGAGCTGGTGGACGCCCTCGCGCACCGCGACGCCGACGGGGCGCGGGCGATCGTGACGGCGTACAACGAGCACGCGCTCACCCTCATCGAGCGCCTCGACGCCCCCTGAGGCGCGGACCTCCGACCGGATCGGTCCCGTTCCCGTGTTTGGGGACACTCCCGCCGGGTGATCGGGAGGATGGCGGCGTGGCTCCCGGAAACGGACAACCCCGGCCGCCCGGCGGCCCAGTTGCGCACCGGCCTCTTCACAGGACCGCCACGCGCATTACGCTGCCCTGACCACCCTGCACCCCAAGGAGCAAGAGGAGCCGTCTGTTGGCCTGTGACCTGTGGTTGGTCCCGCTCGTCGACGTGCTGTGCCACACCCCCGACAACCCCTTCGCCGAGGAACTGGCGCTCTACGACAAGGTGCTCGCCGAGGCCGGGCTTCCCCCGGTGCCGGTGTACGCGTACATGCCGGGTCTGTCGGGTGACGTGGCCCCGGTCGCCGGATTCGACTACGACGCGCTGCACTTCCTGCGCCGCGCCTACCTGCTCCAGATGTGCGGGCTCGCGGTGGCGCCGGTCGATGAACTCGGCGGCGACTACGAGCAGTTGCTGGAGATGTTCGAGACGAACGCCCAGCAGTCCCATCTGGTCTGGCACTACGACCACGCGGGCGCCTACGTCCCGGTGGACTTCCCGCACCCGCTGGCCAACGACGAACTCCTCGCGGGCGGCGGGCCGCTGGGCTCGTCCCAGGTTCTCCTGCGCGAACTCGAGTTCGTGGCCCCCTCGATCGGCATCGACCCGGCGAACCCGCCTGCGCCGCCGCAGCCCCCGAGCGCCCCGACGGAGCTGGAGGAGCCCGCCGCTCCGGCCCCCTACGACTCCAGCCCCTTCGCCCGCGAGCGTCACGTCTGGCTGGGCCTCCACGCCGCGGCGACCCGGAGTCTCGCCCAGGGCTCCATGATCGTCTTCAGCTGATCCGCCCGTCCCGGGGTGGGGGGCCCGGGGTCGTTGGCCCCCCCCCCCGGCCCGCCCGCGCGGCACACCCGGGCCCCAGGCGGCAGGGTAACGTGGGTGAGGGGTAAC
>NZ_JBHYXD010000039.1:70053-76039 GCF_042751995.1 Streptomyces sp. NPDC059371
CCCGTGACCGCCCCCCTGGCACCCATGACCTTCTACTCCCTCCCCCCCGGCCCGGGGGGGGGGGGCGCGCGCGCGCCCCCCCCCCCCCCGGCCCGGCCGGCTCGGCTCACGCGTCCACCAGGCGGCAGGGAACCGTGGGTACGGGTACACGGGAGTACAGGTACACGGGGGTACGGGTACACGGGGGTACGGGTACACGGGGGTACGAGTACGCCCCCGGGTGTCGGCCGGGGGCGTACTCGTGGAAACGACCGTTCCGGAAACTGGTCCGGACACCGCTCCGCGCTAGATGAACGAGTTGATCTCGATCGTCTCGGTGCGGCCCGGTCCGACGCCGATCGCGGAGATCGGGGCGCCCGACATCTCCTCCAGCGCCTTCACGTAGGCCTGCGCGTTCTTCGGGAGATCACCGAAGGTCTTCGCCTTGGTGATGTCCTCCGACCAGCCGGGCAGGGTCTCGTAGATCGGCTTCGCGTGGTGGAAGTCGGTCTGGGAGTACGGGAGTTCCTCGACGCGCTTGCCGTCGATCTCGTACGCCACGCAGACCGGGATCTCCTCCCAGCCGGTCAGGACGTCCAGCTTGGTGAGGAAGAAGTCGGTCAGACCGTTCACGCGGGTCGCGTAGCGGGCGATGACCGCGTCGAACCAGCCGCAGCGCCGGTCGCGGCCGGTCGTCACGCCACGCTCGTGGCCGATGCGCCGCAGCGCCTCGCCGTCCGCGTCGAACAGCTCGGTCGGGAACGGACCCGAGCCGACCCGGGTCGTGTACGCCTTGAGGATGCCGATGACCCGGCTGATCTTGGTCGGGCCGACACCGGCGCCCGTGCAGGCGCCGCCCGCGGTCGGGTTCGACGAGGTCACGAACGGATACGTGCCGTGGTCGATGTCCAGGAGCGTGCCCTGGCCGCCCTCGAAGAGCACGACCTTGTCCTGCTCCAGCGCCTGGTTGAGAATCAGGACGGTGTCCGCGACGTACGGCTTGAGCCGGTCCGCGTAGCCCAGCAGCTCCTCGACGACCTGGCTCGCCTCGATGGCGCGGCGGTTGTAGAGCTTGGTGAGGAGCTGGTTCTTGACCTCCAGCGCCGCTTCGACCTTCTGGGTGAGGATCGACTCGTCGTAGAGGTCCTGGATGCGGATACCCACGCGGTTGATCTTGTCCGCGTATGTCGGACCGATCCCGCGCCCGGTGGTGCCGATCTTCCGCTTTCCGAGGAAGCGTTCCGTCACCTTGTCGACAGTGACGTTGTAAGGCGTGATGATGTGAGCGTTTCCGCTGATCAGCAGCTTGGAAGTGTCGACGCCGCGCTCGTTCAGTCCGTTCAGCTCGGAGAACAGGACGGACGGGTCGACGACGACTCCGTTGCCGATCACCGGAGTGCACTCCGGCGTGAGGATTCCGGAAGGGAGGAGGTGGAGGGCGTATTTCTGATCGCCCACGACTACCGTATGGCCGGCGTTGTTACCGCCTTGGTAGCGCACCACATAATCCACGGAACCACCGAGCAGATCGGTGGCCTTTCCCTTGCCTTCGTCACCCCACTGAGCACCGAGCAGCACAAGTGCGGGCACAGGCGTACACCCCTTCCGGGCGGGGCATGTCCAAGGTCGGGGACGTACGCCACCGTGGCTACGGCTGCGCACACCGGCGACCACCATTGGCCGCGACCGTCGGACCGGATGCCCCGGAATAGACGAAGCCCCTGGCGCAAAGGCGCAAGGGGCTCTTGCAGAAAGATGCTACCCGAGGAAGCGAGGCAGGACCGAGGTGGCGGCTTCCGACCAGCTCCTGGTGGTCATCGACCCCGTCGCCCGACGAACCGACGGCGAGTCCGTCCGGATCGCGAAAGACGTGCTCAGCGCGGGTGCGGCGACAAAGGTGTGCCTCCCGGAAGGGCCCGAGGAATTCGCTCGGGCGCTGATCCGCCGGGGCGCGCGCCGACCCGTCGTCATCGGTGACGACGGGTCCCTGCTGCGGGCGGTGTCGCTGTTGCACCGGCGGCGGGAACTCGCCGCGTGCGGGCTGTCCTTCGTGCCCGTGGGCGGCGCGGTGTCGCTGTCCCGTTCGCTCGGGGTGCCGATGGGTGCCGTGGCGGCGGCCAGGGCGGTCCTCGACGGGGCCGAACGGCGGCTCGACCTGCTCGTGGACGACAGCGACGGCGTGGTGCTCGGCGCGCTGCGCATCCCCTCGCCGCCCTCCCGGCTGCTGGCGCCGGTGCCCGCGGGAGCACCCGGGGAGGAGGCAGGCGGGCATCCGTGGCTGCGCACCTGCCAGTCCCTCGTACGGACCTTCGCCTCCCGGCCGTCCCGGCTCGCCTCCGTGTCCACGACGGGGCCCTCCCGGCTGCGGATCGAGGTCGACGGGGTGTGCGTGGTGGACCTGGACCAGCCCGTGGAAGCCGTGTCCGTGACGCCGGGGGGCTCGGGGTCCGGTGCCGAGATCGAGGTGCGCGCGGTGTCCGTGGCGGCCGGATCCTCGCCCCTGCGGCTGCTGGGCCACAAGGTCACCGTCTCCGGCGCGGACTTCCGCTACGGCGCGGACTCCGTGGTGAGCGGCCCGGTCCGGACCCGCACCTGGACGGTACGGGAGTCGGCCTGGGGCCTGACCCTGCCGGCGGCACCCTGAAACGGGGCCGTTCCCCTCGTCAGCCGCCCTGGCCGAACAGCGTCTCGCGGTGGGCGCGCCAGCGTTCCATCATCGCGGCGACCTCACCGTCGATGAACTCGAAGAACGCGAGGGTCTCGGAGAGCCGCCGCCCGGCGGGGGTCGTGGAACCGAGGGAGTCGACACCGGCGCGCAGGGCCAGTTCCCAGCGCTTGAGCACCGCGTCACGGTTGGTCAGCGCCTCGTACCACTGGTTGCTGTGCACGCGGTACCGCTCGCGCCGCGAGCCGGGTTCGCGCTCGCGCGAGACCATGTGCTGCTGCGCGAGGTAGCGCACCGCGCCGGAGACGGCGGCGGGGCTGACCTGGAGCTGTTCGCCGAGTTCGGCGGAGGTCATGGCGCCGGAGTCGGAGGCCAGCAGCGCGGCGAAGACGCGGGCGGGCATCCGCTGCATCCCGGCCTCGACGAGCTGGGCCGCGAAGCCCTCGACGAACCGTGAGACCGCCTCCGGGTCCCGCTCCGCCGCACTCGGTTCCGCCATCTCCCGATCATCTCCCCTGCTCACGCGTCGCTGTCGAGTGTATCCAGTATTTATACGTTTCCTTAACTTCACAAATTTCTGAAAGAAGCGTACGTTCGGGCCATGACGAAGGCAATCAGCGTCGCCGGACTGCACAAGTCGTTCGGCAGGACGCACGCACTGGACGGTCTGGACCTGGAGGTCGAGGCCGGTGAGGTGCACGGCTTCCTCGGCCCCAACGGCTCCGGGAAGTCCACCACCATCCGGGTCCTGCTCGGCCTGCTGCGCGCCGACTCGGGCACGGCGCGCATGCTGGACCTGGACCCCTGGGCGGACGCGGTGGAGCTGCACCGCCGGGTGGCCTACGTCCCCGGCGACGTCACCCTGTGGCGCAACCTCTCCGGCGGCGAGGTCATCGACCTCTACGGGCGGCTGCACGGCGGAGGCCGTTCCCGGCGCGGCGGACAGGGCGGCGGACGGACCGGCGGCCTCGACCCGGCGCGGCGCGCCGAACTGATCGAGCGCTTCGAACTCGACCCCACCAAGAAGGGGCGCACCTACTCGAAGGGCAACCGTCAGAAGGTCGCCCTCGTCGCCGCCTTCGCCTCGGACGTCGACGTGCTCATCCTGGACGAGCCGACCTCGGGCCTCGACCCGCTGATGGAAGAGGTCTTCCAGACGTGCGTCCGGGAGGAACGCGACCGCGGCCGCACGATCCTGCTGTCCTCGCACATCCTGAGCGAGGTCGAGGAACTCTGCGACCGCGTCAGCATCATCCGCGCGGGCCGGACCGTCGAGAGCGGCTCCCTCACCGACCTGCGCCACCTCACCCGCACCAGCGTCACCGCCGAACTCACCGGCCCGCCGAACGGACTGGCGGAGCTTCCCGGGGTCCACGAGCTCGACGTCCAGGACACCGGGCTCGGGCACGACGGGTCCGGATACCGGGTCCGCTTCCAGGCCGACGGCGGCCGGCTGAACGCCGTCCTGCGCTCGCTGACCGACTCCGGCGTACGGTCCCTGACCTCGACCCCGCCGACCCTGGAGGAGCTGTTCCTGCGGCACTACCAGGACGACGCGCGGACGGACGGATCCGACGTACGGACCGACGGATCCGACGTACGGACGGACGGATCCGAAGGGGCGGTGGCCCGATGACCGCCACGACCGCGGGCACCTTCGCCGCACGCGTCGGCGGCTCCCGCCCCCTGGCCGGCACCGGGACCCTGCTGCGCTTCGCGCTGCGCCGCGACCGCGTGATGATGCCGCTGTGGATCGGCGTGACCGCGCTGATGGTGCTGTCCCTGCCGGCCTCGCTGGAGAGCGTCTACAGCACCCCGGCCGAACGCGCCGCCCTGGGGCGCCAGATGCTGGCCAGCAACTCGCTGCGCGCCACCTACGGACCGGTGTTCGGCGACTCGCTCGGCGGGCTCACCGCCTGGCGCATCGGCGTCTACGCCGGGGTCCTCGCCGCCGTCATGAGCCTGGTCGTCGTCGTACGGCACACCCGGGACGAGGAGGAGAGCGGGCGCCAGGAACTCGTCTCCGCCGCGATGGTCGGGCGCCGGGCCCCGCTGACCGCCGCCCTGCTCGCGGCACTCGTCGCCAACGGCGTCCTCGCCCTCCTCGTCGCGGTCGGCCTCGCCGGACAGGGCGCCGCCGGGGCCCTGGCGCTGGGGCTCGCGATCGGCGCGACCGGGATGGTCTTCGCGACCATGGCCGCGATCGCCGCTCAGCTGACGGAGAGCGGGCGGCTCGCGAAGGGACTGACGGGCGGGCTGATCGGCGCCGCCTTCGTCCTCAGGGCGGCGGGCGACTCCGCGACCGACGACGGCTCGTCGGTACTGACCTGGATGTCACCGCTGGGCTGGCTGGAGAACGTCCGCGCCTTCGCGGGCGAACGCTGGTGGGTCCTGCCGCTGTTCGCCACGGCCGTCGCCGCGCAGGGCGCCGCCGCCTACGCGCTCGCCGGGCGGCGCGACCTGGGCATGAGCTTCCTGCCCACCCGGCCGGGACCCGCGACCGGCCGTCTCGGCACGGCCGGGGCGCTGGCCTGGCGGCTGCAGCGCGGCGCGGTGCTCGGCTGGAGCCTCGGCTTCCTCGCGGCGGGCGCCGCGTTCGGCGGCATCACGAAGGGGGCCGCGGACCTGGTCGGCGAGAACGCCAAGACGCGCGAGATCATCGAGCGGATGGGCGGGCAGGCCGGGATCACCGACGCGTTCCTCGCCGCCATGGTGAACATGCTGGGCATGGTCGCCGCCCTCTACATCGTCGCCTCCGTGCTGCGGCCGCACGGCGAGGAGACCTCCCAGCGCGCCGAACCGCTGCTCGCCGCCGCCGTCGGCCGGCTGCGCTGGGCCGGCGGACACCTCGTCCTCGCCTTCGGCGGCACGGTCCTCATCATGCTGGTCGGCGGACTCGGGCTCGCCCTCGGCTACGGCGCCGAGTCCGGCGCGATCCTCGGCGCCTGTCTGGTCCAGGTCCCGGCGGTCTGGACCCTGGGCGGCCTCGCCGTCCTGCTGTACGGCCTCTCGCCCCGGGTCGCCCCCGGCGCCTGGGCCGCGGCGGGCCTCGCCCTCGTGCTCGGCTGGATCGGCCCCGCTCTGAAGATCCCGCAGGCCGTCATGGACCTCTCGCCCTTCGGCCACCTGCCGAAGCTGCCGGGCGGCGCGATGGCCTGGACACCGGTCCTCGTCCTCACCGCGATCGCGGCGGCCCTGACGGCGGCGGGCCTGGCGTGCCTGCGCCGCCGCGACCTGGCGACGTGAGAGGCCCGGCGGCGCGACCAGCCGGGGGCACGGTTGCGCCGCCCGACGGGGGCGGTGAGCCCGACGGGAGCGGGCAAACCCGCGGGGGCGGGGTGG
>NZ_JBHYXD010000040.1:0-347 GCF_042751995.1 Streptomyces sp. NPDC059371
CGGGGGGGCGCGGGCGCGCGGGGGGGGGTCCGCCCCCCCGCCCCCCCCGCCGCCCCCCCCCCCTCCCCGTCCCGCCCCGCGCGGGCCCCCCCCCCGGGATCGGGTCAGTCCTGGATCAGGGCGTGATCCTCCACTGCTGGATGTAGCCGACGTCGATCGACGCGAGGTCGCGGACGCGCAGTTTCCACGTGCCGTCGACCGGCTGCGCGGAGGCGTCCACCGTGAACGTCTGGTCCACGTTGTCGGCCGAGCCCCCGCTGCGGTTCAGCAGGGAGTACACGGTTCCGTCGGGACCGACCAGATCGACCGTCAGATCACCGCGGTAGGTGTGGACGATGTTGACGTAG
>NZ_JBHYXD010000040.1:357-4856 GCF_042751995.1 Streptomyces sp. NPDC059371
CTCTCCTGCCGCGCGCGTGCGCCCACCACCAGCTCGCGGGTCTGAGCGGTGGTGGTGGGGGCGAGGGTGGGGCCGCCGCCCCGCGCCGCCCCCGAGGCGTTGCCCGGCCGGCCCGTGATCGTGATGGGCGACTCGACCGCCGGGCCGACGTCGGGGATGTCGACGCGGGTGCTGTTGGCGTAGACGTACGCGATCCGCCAGTGGAAGGCCACCGACACGGCCGCGCCGGTGCTGTCGGTCACCGTGACCGTCGTGTCGCTGGTCCCCGGCGTGACGGGGGTCCCGGAGATCAGTCCGGTGTCAGCGATGGTCAGGCCCTCGGGCAGCCCGGTGGCCGTGTAGGTCAGGCTCGCGCCGGTGTTGGTGGTGTAGGCGTCCACCTGGAGGGAGACTTCCTGGCCGACCCCGGACGTCTGGTCGCCGACCGGGGCGATGTTGACACCGAGGGCGATACGGTCACCGACGTTGATGGCCGCCCAGGCGTCGGCGACGGCGAGATACGTCGGGCTGTAGGCCCCGTAGAGGTCGCCCGCGGCCCGCAGCGTGGCGGCCCTCGCTCCGGCGTAGTTGGTCGTCGACGTCATGTAGGTCGTCAGCGCGCGATACCAGATCCCGGCGGCGTTCTCGATGCCGATGCCGGTCACCGGCAGACCGTCGTGGGTCGGGCTGTCGTACGACACCCCGTTGACGGTCTTCGCGCCGCTCCCCTCGGAGAGCAGGTAGAAGAAGTGGTTCGCCGGTCCCGAGGAGTAGTGGACGTCGATGCCGCCCAGCGAGGAGTCCCAGTAGTCGCGGGAGGAACCGTCCTTGGAGGGCTTGTCCATGTAGCGCAGCGGCGCGCCGGTGCCGCGGATGTCGATCTTCTCGCCGACCAGGTAGTCGGGCACGTCGGCCGCGAGGTTCTCGTGGAACTCCACGGCCGCGGCGAAGATGTCAGAGGTCGCCTCGTTGAGGCCGCCGGACTCTCCCGCGTAGGTGAGGCCCGCGGTGGCCGCCGTCACGCCGTGGCTCATCTCGTGGGCGGCGACGTCCAGGGCGGTCAGGGGGTGCGTGTTGCTCGCGCCGTCGCCGTAGGTCATGCAGAAGCAGCTGTCCTGCCAGAAGGCGTTGACGTAGTTGTTGCCGTAGTGGGCCCGGCTGTAGGCGGCGACCCCGTCGTTGCGGATCCCGTTGCGGCCGAAGACCTGCTTGTAGTAGTCCCAGGTCGCCGCCGCTCCGTAGGCGACGTCGACACCCGCGGTCTGCCGGTCGCTCTGGGCGCCGCTGCCCCAGACATCGTTGTCGTCCGTGAACAGGGTTCCGGTGCCGGAGGTTCCCTGGTTGAGGTCGTAGGTGCGATGGCCGGCACGGTCGCCGTCGACCAGTTGGTACGACGATCCGGACGGCGTGGTGGAGAGCGGCACCGAACCCACGTACTGGCCCGTCCCCGTGCCCGTCTCGACGGCCTCGTACCGGGAGGCGACCTTGCCCGAGGACGCGTCGGTGATGACATGCAGTTCGCTGGGTGTGCCGTCGCGCTGGACGCCGTCGACCACCGATTCCCAGGCGAGGACCGGGCGGGTGCCGGCGGCCCAGACGACGAGCCGGGGCGCTCCGTCGGCACGGGATCGAGTGACGGCCGCCTTCCGGCTCAGCGCGAGGGCCTTTGCCGCGGCGACGCCGGCGGGAATCCTCGGCCTGACGCTCGGCACGGCGACGGCGGCCCGGCTCGCCTCGGACACGGTGCTCCGGCCGCTCTTCAGGTGCACGACCAGATCACCGCCGAGCACCGGCAGTCCCGCGTAGGTGCGCTCGTAGCGCGTATGGGTCGTACCGTCGCCGTCCTGGGCGACGTCCTTGACGACGAGCTTCTCGCGGGCACCGAGGCCGAGGCGGTCGGCGGTGGCGCTCGCCGCCGCTCCCGCGCTCTTGACCAGCGCGGCACGCCGGGCGGGCGACAGCGGGACCTGGCGGGCACCGGACCGGGGTTCGGCGGCGATCCGGGCACCGGCCTTGGCGGGCACGGGATCGGCGGAGGCCGCGGACGCCGGAGCCGGCCCGACGGCGAGCGCCAGTAACGAGCTCGCCGCGGTGAGGGCGAGGACGGCGGCGCGTCTGCGCCGAGGGGCGGAACGGGGTTGCCGGTTCAAGGTCATCTCCATCTGCGAGGGGGGTGGCCCGGGCGGCCCGGCCGTCGGGTACGGCCGGTCCGTGGAGAGCCGGGCGGGAAGCGGCGCCGCAGCGACTGCCGTACGAAGGCGCTCGCGGCGTCGGCGGCGCGTGAATCGTCGGGGCGCGGGTGCGCTGGAAGGGGACGATGCGAAGGGAATGAGCCGGAGGGGATGAGGTCACTGATGCGTGTACGAAGCGTGCATGGTCGACAGCAGAGTGACATCCATCTCATGACCTTGTCATGGAGCGGACAAGACTTCGGCTTGAACTGGCCATGACCTACTGCGAGTTCATCCGCCCGTCACACCTTTTCGGCCGCTGTGCGGTGACTGTGAACTGGGCCGAAGCCCCGGACTCCCACGCGGCCGGTTTCCCGCGTGTGCGCCTCAGGGGTGACTCACGTGGGTGTGTTCGTGCGGCGTCCCGGAAGGGCTGCCCGGCGACCGGGGCTCGTGGTCGCGCAGCCAGTCGTGAACCGCCAGGGCGAGGGCGCACAGGATGGCCACGATCCCGGAGCCGACGGCGATCGTCAGGGCCGAGCGGAAGTCGTGCCGTCCCGTGCCGAGCACCATGTAGAAGAGTCCCGGCAGCGCCGCCGTACCGACGGCACCGCCAAGCCGCTGGGCCGTCTGGAGGGCGCCGCCGGCCGCGCCCGCCATCCGCACCGGCACGTCCCGGAGCGTCATCGTGACGTTCGGCGAGATGACGCATCCGCTGCCCAGCCCGCCGACGAACAGGGCCGGCGCCGCGTACCACACGGCCTGATCCCCGGGAGCGAGGCGCAGGACCAGCACGGCACCGCCGAGACCCAGGGCGACGGCGGTGAGGCCGCAGACGGTCAGCAGCCGGCCCAGCCGCTCGACGAGCCGTCCGGCCACCACGGCCGCCGCGGCCGAACCGATGGCGAAGGGTGTCACCGCGAGCCCCGAGCGCAGCGGGGAGAAGCTCCGGCCGTTCTGGAAGTACAGCGCGAACACCAGCCACACCCCGCTGAACCCCACGAAGTACAGGGCGGCGATGGCCGCTCCGGCGGCATAGCCTCGCGTGCTCGTCACCAGGCGCGGATCCAGGAGCGGCTGTCCGTCGGACGCTGTCAGCCGCCGTTCCCACCAGGCGAACACCACGAGAAGGCCCAGCCCCACCAGGAAGAGCCACCACAGCCTTCGTACGCCGCCGGACTCGGCCAGGATCAGGGGGAGCATCAGCGCGAGCACCCCGCTGCCCAGCAGCAGGACGCCTCGCAGATCGAGCCGTTCCCGGCGGCGCGGAGCGACCTTGGGCAGCAGTCGCAGGCCGAGCAGGAAGGCGACGGCGCCGACGGGCACGTTCACGTAGAAGATCCAGCGCCAGCCCTGGGGACCGCCGGCGAGCATCAGGATCAGGCCGCCGATGACCGGGCCCACCGCGCTGGAGATGCCGACGGTCGCACCGAAGAGCCCGAACGCCCGCCCCCGCTCGGCTCCCCGGAACATCTGCTGGATGAGGGCGGAGTTCTGCGGTGCCAGGCACCCGGCGGCCATGCCCTGGGCGAGTCGCGCGACGACGAGGAGTGTGATCGTCGGCGCGGCGCCGGCCGCGGCACTGCACAGGACGAAGGCGGCCAGGGCCAGGAGGAAGATCCGCCGTCGGCCGATCGCGTCGCCCAGCCGTCCGGCCGTCACGAGAACCAGGGCGAAGGTGAGGGCGTAGCCGGAGACGACCCACTGGATCGACGGGGCGGAGGCGTGCAGGGCGCGCTGCATGGAGGGCAGGGCGACGGCGACGATGGTGACGTCGAGCAGGCTCATGAACCCGGCCGTCAGGGTGACCCAGAGGGCGCGCCAACGCCGCGGATCGGCTCCCTCGGCCGGTCCCCGCGCGCGGTCCCCTCGTCCATCGGCCTGCGCGTCCGGTTCCACGCCGGGGACTCCTCTCCGCCGCCCCCCACCATCTTCGGCCCGCGGGGGCGTGGGGCAACACGAGGTCCGGGGGCGCGCCGTGAGCGTGGCTGACGGCGGGGTGGGCGGACGTTGGTCCGCCCACACGTCGGCGGTCTCGCTGCGAGCCGGCCCGGAGCGGCTGACGGCCGCGGGCTTTCAGCAGGTGCTGAGCCTTTCCGGGCTCTCAACATGTGGGGCCGGTCGCGGCCCTCGTTCCCGGCCCTCTGCCGTACTCATGGCTCCGGGCCCTCGGGGGGCTGACGGTCCCGGGCTCCCCGCGGGTGCTGACGGTCCCGGGCTCTCTGCGGGCGCACGACCGTGGGGGGGGGGGGGGGGGGGGCGCGCCCCCCCCGGGGGGGGGGGGGGGGGGGGGGGGCGCCGGCCCCCCCCCCGGGGGGGGCGGGGCGCGCGGGCGGGTCGGCACGCGGA
>NZ_JBHYXD010000040.1:4866-14897 GCF_042751995.1 Streptomyces sp. NPDC059371
TGTCCGGGGGGGACCACCCCGGGGGGGCCTTTTCAGCGTACCGGCCCCCACGTGGTGGGCCTGGCGGCCGCGCCGACTTCCCGGTACCCGGGAGTTGGCCTTCCGCGCTTTCGGCCTTGTCAGCCCTTGAAGACGTCCTTCGTCTTCTCCTTGGCCTGTCGTGCGTCGCCCTTGGCCTTCTCGGCCTGGCCTTCGGCGGTCATCCGCTCGTTGCCCACGGCGCGCCCGGCCGCTTCCTTCGTCTTGCCCTTGGCCTGTTCCATCTTGGCCTTGGCCTTCTGCTCGCCACTCACGATGTCTCACTTCCCATCACGATCGGCTTCGAGTGTCGGGAGTCGGGTGACCCGTCCCACGGGTGCCAAACGTGGAGACCGAGAATCTTCGCCCGCCGTTCGGTGACCCTCCGTGATCGCATGCGGTTCCGGCATGCCGGAACCGGTGTGCTGGGTGAGCCTGGAGACATGGGCCGATGACACTCGGATCCGTCCGGAGGGTCGCGCCCATCTCGGGCAGCAGAGCGAGGACGACGTCATGGGTGATGAGGTCTACCAGCCGGGAGGTCCCGACATCCGCGAGGACGAGGGCATCCTCGATCCGGAGGACACCCTCGAATACCGGGGCTCGGACCCCTTCGACGACGGGTGGTCGCCGCCCGAGCGCCCGCTCGCCGTGGACCACCTGGGCACCACGGCGCGTGAGCAGCGCCAGGGGGAGAGTCTGGACGAGAAGCTGGCCGAGGAGCGGACGGATCCGGCCCTGCGGGACGCCGACGAGGACGACGGGGACGACGAACTCACGGGCGACGGAGGCGAGCCCCTGGACAACGAGGTCGGCCCGGATCCCGCGGAGAGGATCCTGGCCCTCGACGTGGGCGCCCACGACGACGCCGAGCACGACATGATCGCCGAGGACGTCGGTGCCGACGGAGACGCGGACCCCGCCGAGCAGGCCGACGTTCACCTGATCCCGGACGACGACATGCCCGAGCGTCTGGTGGACGAGGGCGAGCGCCGGCCGCCGGCGGACGAGATCCGCCGGCTGCGCTCCGAGACGGACTCCGCCTCCGACTCCGTCTCCTGACGCTCACCTGCGACGGCTTTCCGAGGCCCGAACCGTGACGGCTCCCTGAGGCCCGCCCGTGACGGCGCGAGCCGTACGGAGAAGTGACGTCCGCTCAGTCCTCACCCCTGACGATGTTCCAGTCCGGGGCGGTCCGGTCCTGGCGGGCCGATGTGCCGGCTGTCGCCGGAAGACAGGTCCGTGGGCCTGTCCGACGGGAACGACGCGCCTGCGCCCATCCCGTCTCAGGTCGCGAGGTGCTCCTGGTCCCGATGTCGGCGGTCATGGCTGCGTCTCGTCCTTTCGCTGGTCGCTCCCGGCTCGGCCTGTCCCCGGCCCCTCGGGTCCGGTGTTCGTCTGACTCCGGGCTGTCGCCACGGGTCCCCCGCCGGGGCGGGAGGAAACCGGCCGTGCCTCACCACTACCCCGCCACCCACCGGCCCCGGCCGGCCGGGTGGGTGGCGGGGTCGGTGCCCTACCGGGTGGCGGTGGGCGGTGTCCTGCCGCATGCCCACGCGGCGCGCTCGGGTGCTCGTCCCTCATTGCGCCTCGTCCTCGTCCTCGTACTCCCCGTCCTCCTCGTCGTACTCTCTCCCACTTCGCCGTCCTCCTCCGGGACCTCTTCGTCCGCCTCCGGGAGCTCCTCGTCCTCCTCTTCCTCTTCCTCGGGGATCTCCTCGTCCTGGTAGTCCTCCGCGCCTTCCTCGTCCTCTTCGCCCGCTGCCGCTTCCTCCTCCTCCAGCGCCTCCTCGTGGGTGCGGACCACCTCGCCGCCGCGTATCTCGCCGCGCCAGCCCTCGGCTTCCTCGTCGGTGAGCGTGACGTAGCGCTGGAAGTGCTTGAAGTCCAGCCGCAGACGGCGGCCTTGGGCGCGCCAGATGTTGCCGGTCTTCTCGAAGAAGCCGGACGGGTAGTACTCGACGACGAGCACGATGCGGGTGAGGTCCGGCGTGAGCTCGTGGAAGCTGACACAGCCGCGTGTACTGCCCTTGGCGCCTTCCGAGGTCCATTCGATCCGCTCGTCCGGAACCTGTTCCTGGACGGTCGCCTTCCAACCCCGGGTGGACGGGCCGACCTTCACCTTCCAGTCGCTGCCGCCCTCGCCGTCCTGGGAGGCACTGCGCACACCCTTGGTGAAGCTGCTGAACTTCTCGAACTCGGTCCAGTGGTCGTAGGCCTTCCGGACCGGGACACCGACGTCCAGCACCTCGATGATGTTCATGACCTTGGTGCTGCCGGACTTGGCCTTGCCGCCTCCCCCGCCCCCGCCCCCGAAGGCGTCCTTCACCTTGCCGACGACGCTGTCCTTGGCGCTCTTGGCCTTCTCCGACACGATCGCCTTCAGCGGCGATTCCCCTTGCAGGATGCGAGAACCGGCTCCGAGCAGGGGGCCGCCGTTCTCGGCGGAATCGAAGAGGTTGTCCGTGACATCCGCGACCTTGTCACCGGCCTTCTCCCAGGGCCGCGCGCTCGACGGGGCGGCCTCAGGGCAAGCCGTCCACACCTGACGCCCCAAGTACCCCTATATGATGAGATTGCACGCTTTTATCCAAGTACGGCGTCCCTCCCGACGACCGGAGACACCATGGCCGCAGCAGAACCCGCCAAACGGCGACCGCGCGCCGACGGTGGTACCGCGCGCCGGCGGCCCACAGGTGACCGTGCCGCCCCCTCACGCTCCGGAGGCGCGGCCGGCGCGATCCGTTCGGCGGTGGAACAACTCGGCACGCTGCTCGGCCGAGTCCCCGAGTCCGTTTCCGCGATCAGACCCACGGACGACGGTTGGGAGGCGGATGTGGAGGTACTCGAGCTGGAGCGCGTCCCCGAGACCACCAGCGTGATGGCCACCTACCGAGTGACCCTGGACAAGAAGGGCGACCTTGTGGCCTACGAGAGGAAGCGCCGCTATACGCGTGGACAGATCGACCGGCGCTGATACAGCACGCCGGTGAAGGGAGGCACCATGACTATGGTGCCGCAGAGTAGTGGCAACGTCGCCCGGAGCGGCGGATCCGGCACTCTCTACGACGTTCTTGAACTCATTCTCGACCGCGGGCTCGTCATCGACGTCTTCATCCGGGTGTCCCTCGTGGGCATCGAGATCCTGAAGATCGATATACGCATCGTCGTGGCCAGCGTCGACACCTACTTGCGCTTCGCCGAGGCATGCAACCGTCTCGACCTGGAATCCGGCAACAAGGCACCGTCCAAGCTCACCGACATCGTCGGCGACACCCTGGAATCCGGCGCGAAGGGCAAGTCCAAGGGAGCCCTGAGCGGCGCCGCGGACGCGGTCACCGAGACCATCCGGGGAGTGACGGGCAAGCACGGCGACGACGAGGAGGACGAGCCGGAGGGAGAAGGGGAGGAGACGGTGGAACGACGGCGGCGGCCGGCCCGGCGATCCCCCCGGCGGGAGCGAAGCGCGTCTCGCGCGGAGGAGTGAGCCATGGCCGTATACATCTACTCGATCACGTTCAAGGACCATCCGCTGCGCCTCGACGGGCTCGACGGAGTCGGCGCCTCGGCCTCCCCGCTGCGTACGGTGACCGCGGGCCCGCTCTGCGCGGTCGTGAGTGACGCACCGGAGGAACTGCGCCCCAAACGCAGAGACATCGGCCGCCACCAGGAGGTCCAGCAGCGTCTGATGACGGACGGCACCGTGCTGCCCCTCAGGTTCGGCTACACCGCCCCGGACGAGGACACGGTCAGGCAGGCGCTGGAGGAGCGCGGCGACGAGTACGCCGACCGACTGCGCCTGTTGGAGGGCTGCGCCGAGTACAACCTGAAGGCGTCGCAGGACGAGGACATGGTGCTGCGGGAGATCCTCACGGATTCGGAGCCGGCCCGGCGGCTCAACGACGACATCCGCGCCGGCACGGCGACCCCCGACGCGGCCGTGACGCTCGGCGAGATCGTCGCCAACGAGGTCCGGGCCCGCCAGGAGGCACTGGCCTCCGGCGTGATCGAGGCGCTCCGCCCGTTCGCCCGGGAGATCGACTCCTCTCCGCCCACCGGAACGGACTTCCTCAACGTCTCGTTCCTCGTGAGCGACGAGCAGGACGAACTCTTCCTCGCCACGGAGCTGAGTCTCGCGCACCAGATGGGCGAGGGGTTCGAATTCCGGCTCAACGGTCCGCTCCCTCCGTACAGCTTCAGCTGAGGGAGACGTCATGGGCCTGTTCACACAACTCGTCACGCTTCCCCTGGCGCCCGTGCGCGGAGTCGCCTGGGTGATGGACAGGGTTCTGGAGGCCGCGGAGGACGAGTACTACGACCCGGCACCGATACGCCTCCAACTCGCCGATCTGGAACGGCAGTTGAACGCCGGCGAGATCGACGAGGAGACGTTCGACCTGATCGAGGACCAACTGCTCGACCGGCTGGAGGAGATCAGGATGTACCAACAGGACGGACCACCCTGAGCGGCCCGATCACCCGTACGAAACCTGATCGCACCTTCGTGCGAAACCTGATCGCACCCCGACCGGATCCTGATCGCACCCTCGACCGGATGCCGACCCGATCCTGATCGCATCCCCGACCGGATCCCGATCGCGTCCCGCGCATCCCGACCCGGATCCGAGAGAACTCGAGGACACCGTCGTGAGTCAACCGCTCTCCAACCGCCTGGGCGACTATCCGTCCCGAGCCACACCGCCGTAC
This sequence comes from Streptomyces sp. NPDC059371, assembly GCF_042751995.1. NCBI lineage: Bacteria > Bacillati > Actinomycetota > Actinomycetes > Kitasatosporales > Streptomycetaceae > Streptomyces > Streptomyces sp. NPDC059371. Next base: position 9,592 of record NZ_JBHYXD010000040.1, read on the forward strand.
GCGCAGGGCTCGTCCGCCAACCTGGCCGACATCCTGGAACGCGTCCTCGACAAAGGCATCGTCATCGCGGGCGACATCCGGATCAACCTCCTCGACATCGAACTGCTCACGATCAAGATCCGGTTGCTCGTCGCCTCGGTCGACAAGGCCAGGGAGATGGGCATCGACTGGTGGGAACACGACCCCTCGCTCACGTCGGGGGCCCGGGACGAGCACTCCCTGGCCGAGCAGAACCGACGGCTGCGTGCCGAGTTGAACGCCCTGCGCCGGGACAGGAACATCCCCGAGGTGGAGCCGGAACCGCGCGGCACCACCCGCCGAAGGGCTGATCGCGATGACGACGCGAACGAGTGAACCGGTCACCTACGCGTACGTCGTGGCACGCGGGCACCCGGACCTGGCCAAGACGGTCGCCGGACTCGCGGGAGTCGCCGGCGCCCCGGTCCACCTGATCGCCGAAGGCGGGGAGGACGGCGACGCCACGGAGATCGTTCTCGTGGTGAGCCCGGTGCCGGCCGCGGACTTTCGCGAGGAGGGGCTCAGACGGCATCTGGAGGACCTGGACTGGCTGGAGGCGGTCGCACGGGCGCACCACGCGATCGTGGAGGAGGTCACGGCGCTCACCCCCGCGCTGCCGCTGCGGCTGGCGACCGTCTATGTCGACGACGGCAGCGCGCGCGACATGCTGCGCTCCGCGGTACGGCTGTTCGCCGAGCGTCTGGATCACCTGGCGGACCAGGTCGAATGGGGGGTGAAGATCTACGTCGAGGCGGCCGCTCCCACCGCTCCGCCCGCCCCTGGATCCAGCGCGTCGGCGGATGTGACACCGGGGCGTGCCTACCTCAGCGCCCGAAGACGGCAGCGCGGCGACCGGGATGCCGTCTACCGGGCGGCCCAGGAGGCGGCCGAGCGTGTGGGGGACGTGGCACGCGCGTACGCGACCGACCGGGCGGCCCACCGGCCCCAACAGGGCGCCCTGGCCGGCGACGCGGGCGAGAACGTCTTCAACGACGCCTTCCTGGTGCCCCGCGGGCGCGGCGAGGCCTTCCGCGAGGAGGCCGCCCGAGCGGGTCAGGGCCTGACGGGGGTCCGCGTGGAGGTCACGGGCCCGTGGGCCCCGTACTCCTTCGCGATGCCGCCCCAGAGCGCCACGGACGACGGAGAGGGCGCCGACGGGGCCGGCCGCGATGTACGAGGTGTCACGTCATGACCGTGCCCGGCCGTTCGGCTTCGGCCTCCCTGGAACCGCTGCCGGACCGTCAGGTCGCGCTGGTCGACCTGCTGGACCGCCTTCTCGCCGGAGGGGTGGTCCTGGTCGGTGACGTGGTGCTGTCCATCGCCGACATCGATCTCGTACGGATCTCGCTGCGCGCGCTGATCGTGTCCGTCAGCGCGGAGAATCCGTCGCCCTGGGACCGGCCCGCTCCCCCGCGAGGCGGCCATGCCGGCTGAGGACGACGGCACCCTGGGCGCCGCGGACCCCCTGGAAGAGGCGGCGGAGGCCGCGGCACGGGCTTTCCGGCTGCTGCCGGCCGAGCCCGCGGACCGGCCACGACCGGGTACGCGGGGGCGTGCCGCGGCCGGGCGGATCAACACGGACCCCGACACGGTCGAGCGGGATCTCATGCGGCTGGTCCTGACGCTGGTCGAACTGCTGCGCCAGGTCATGGAGCGTCAGGCGCTGCGCCGGGTCGACCAGGGTGATCTCAGCGAGGAGGACGAGGAACGGCTCGGCACGACGCTCATGGTCCTGCACGACCGGATGAGAGACCTGTGCGCGACCCACGGCCTCACCCTGGAGGACCTCAACCTCGACCTCGGCCCCCTGGGCCCCCTGCTCCCACCCCCCGACTGACCCGGCCCCAGCCGCCCCCGGAGGACGATCGCGCGGGTCTCGCGACCGCCGGGCTACCCGGCCGCCGCCCGCGGTTCCCGCAGCACCGCGATCTCGCCCGGATCGACCCTCAGGGAGCCCGACAGGGGTTTGCCGGTGAGGAGTTCGGTGGTGCCCGGGGGGACCGGGATGTCCGCGCCCCGGCCCGCGTGGTCGATGACGAACACGTAGTCGGCGTCGCGGCCCCGGCGGCGGACCGTCTCCACTCCCGGGGGCAGGTCGCCGGCGTCGGTGACCCCGGCCTCGGCGCGGATGCGGTCCAGCAGGGCGGTGAGGGTGTCCGGGTCGGGAAGGGTCGCCAGGTACCAGGCGACGCCCGCGCCGTGGGTGTGTCTCGTCACCGCCGGGACGCCCGTCAGGGGTCCGTCCGTGTACGTGGCGATGGGCTCGGCGCCGTTCAGGCGCAGCCGTTCCGACCACAGCGTGGCCGTGGCGCCCGGGGGCACCTGGCCGGTCAGTCCGGCCGACTCGCCGGGGAGGAGGGGGAAGAGTTCGTCGCCGCGGACGCCGAGCGTGTCGCGGAAGGCGCCCGGGTAACCGCCCAGCCGGATGTGGCAGTTCTCGTCGACGGCTCCGCTGTGGAAGCCGATCGCGAGGGTACCGCCGCGCTCGACATGGCCGGTCAGGTTGGCCGCGCCCGCCTCGTCCACGAGGTAGAGGCTCGGGGCGAGGACGAGGCGGTAGGCCGAGAGGTCCGCGTCCGGGCGGACGAAGTCGACGGCCACGCCGGATTGCCACAGGGGCTCGTACCAGGCACGGACCAGATCCTTGTACCGGAGGTCGCCGCTGGGCTGCGAGGGCAGTTCCAGTGCCCAACGGGCGTTCCAGTCCCAGACGATGGCGACTTCGGCGGTGCCGGTGCTGCCGCGTACCTCGGCCAGGGCCTTGAGATCGGCGCCGAGGCGGACGACGTCCTGCCAGATGCGGCTGTCCGTGCCCGCGTGCGGGAGCATCGCCGAGTGCCACTGCTCGGCGCCCGCCTTCGCGGCCCGCCACTGGAAGTAGGCGATGCCGTCGGCTCCGTGGGCCACGTGGGCGAGGGCGTTGCGGCGCATCTCGCCGGGGACCTTGGCCCGGTTGACGGGCTGCCAGTTCACGGCGCCCGTGGAGTGTTCCATGAGCAGCCAGGGCCCTCCGGCCAGCGACCGTGTCAGGTCGCCGCAGAGCGCGACGTCGATCTCGGAGGCCGGGTCGGCGGACATCAGGTAGTGGTCGTTGGAGACGATGTCGAGTTCCGGCGCCCACCGCCAGTAGTCGAGCGCGTCGAAGGTGTCCATGACCATGAAGTTGGTGGTGGCCGGTGTCGAGGGGGCGGCCGCGCGCAGGACGTCCCGCTCCGCCGTGTACAGCGACAGCAGTTCGTCGGAGCAGAAGCGGCGCCAGTCGAGCCGGTGCGTGGGGTTGGGGACGGCGCCGGTGGCGCGGGGCGGCAGGATCTCCTCCCAGTCGTAGTACCACTGGCTCCAGAACGTGGTGCCCCAAGCATGGTTGAGGGCCGCCAGGTCGTCGCCGTAGCGGACGCGCAGCCAGCGGCGGAAGGACAGGGCGCTGGTGTCGCAGTAGCAGGCCGCGTTGTGGCAGCCGTACTCGTTGTGGATGTGCCACATCACGACGGCCGGGTGGGCGGCGTAGCGTTCGGCGAGGGCGCCCGTGACGCGCAGGGCCGCCGCACGGTAGGCGGGGCTGCTCGGGCAGAACGTCTGTCTGCTGCCGTACGTCTGCGTACGGCCGTCCCGGTCGACCGGGAGCGCCTCGGGGTGTGCCCGGAAGAACCAGGCGGGCGGAGCGGCGGTGGGGGTGGCGAGGTCGGCGGCGATGCCGTTCTCGTGGAGGAGGTCCAGGAGCCGGTCCATGCGGGTGAAGTCGAACCGCCCCTCGGAGGGCTCCATGAGGGCCCAGGAGAAGATGCCGACGCTGACCATGGTGACGCCGGCCTCGCGCATCAGGCGCATGTCCTCGGCCCAGATCTCCTCGGGCCACTGTTCGGGGTTGTAGTCGCCGCCGTAGACGATGCCGGGGACGGACAGGGTGCGTTCGGGGGTCATGCGGTTCCTCCCGAGGCCGGCGCGTGTCCCGAGGACAGCAGGCGGCGGGTGGTGGCCGCGCCCCACTCGTCGAGGGACAGCAGCCGGTCGCTGGAGGCCATGAGGCCGTCGGTGGCCTCGACATGCGCCGCCCAGCGTTCGCGGGTCTCGACGGCGGGGCGGGCCATCAGGCAGTCGGGGTCGTTGATCCACAGGCGCCGGTGCTGCCATTGGCGGCCGACGCCGGTGAACTCGGCGGCGTCCTGGCCGGGTTGGCTGTAGTCGCCGGCCTCGGGGCGCCGGTGCGGGGCCGTGTCGGGGCTGACCCGCATGGCGTCGAACAGGCCGATGGACGGGAGGACCGGCGCTCCGCAGCCGAGCAGGTAGGCGTCGGGGCCGATGGCTTCGCGGATCAGGGCGATTCCGTCGCGGTAGGCGGTCAGCGCGTCGGCTCCGGAGTGCCGGGCGCCGTCCAGGGCGCCCGCGTAGAGGAAGTCGGTCTTGAAGTAGTCGTAGCCCTCGGCGCGCAGGGTGGCGTAGACGTCGGTCAGGTAGGACCGGGCCTCGGGGTGGGTGATGTCGAGGGTGTACAGGTCGTGGTTCCAGTTGTGGCCGGCGTGCAGGGGTGTGCCCGCCGGGTCGCGGACCAGCCAGTCGGGGTGCCGGCCGGCGAGTTCGCTGCCCGGCGCCACGAGGAACGGCGCGGTCCAGATCCCCGCTCGCCTGCCGCGGGCGCGGATGGCGTCGGCGAGGGCCGCGCGGGAGCGGAAGCGGCCGGAGAGGGTGAGCCAGTCGCCGAGTGCGCTCTGGTAGCCGTCGTCGATCTGGACGACGTCGACGGGGAGGCCGAGGGTGTCCATGGCGCGGAGGTTCTCGTGGATGTCGTCCTCGGTGACGGCGGTGAAGTACTCGTACCAGGAGCACCACACCGTGGGCGCGGGCCGCGGGGCGGGTGTCGCGAGGGCGTCGGCCCAGGCGGCGAGCGCGCCCTGGATTCCGTCCGGTCCGGAGTACGAGGACTCGGTGACCGGGCCATCGGCGCTGATCTCCGCAGGGCCGTCGTGGACGGCCAGCCGGATCGAGGGCACCGAGGCGGCCGGGTCGGGCGCAGCCCACAGCCGCACCGGGGAGCCGTCGCCCGGGTCCAGCGCGAGCAGTCCCTCGCCCTGGAAGGCCCCGGGCGGCGCGGTGCGGCCCGGCCGGTAGCAGACGGTCGCCCAGTTGTCGTTCGCCGGGCGGTACGGGGTGTCGTCGAGGGCGTAGGAGCCGCTGGGACTCCAGGACTGCCAGCCCTCCTCGTTGGGCGCCCGGGGGGGGCGCGGGGCGGGGGAGGGGGGGGGGCGGGGGGGGGGTGGGTGGGCGCGCGGTGTGGATAAATAGTAACACGG
>NZ_JBHYXD010000040.1:14907-46244 GCF_042751995.1 Streptomyces sp. NPDC059371
GGTGCGGGGGGGGGGGAGTCGCCCGTGGGCCACGACCGCAGCCCCCCCCGTACGGGGCCCCCGGGGGGGGGCGCCCCCCCACGGGTACGGATGCCACGGGGGTGAAGGATGGGGGCACGTCGTTCTCTTTCACGTGAAGCCGCCTGGGAGTTTCGGGTGGTGTCGTCTCAGCTCTTGTTGGCGCCGAGGGTCAGACCGCTGACGAACTGCCGCTGGAGCGCGAAGTACACGACGAGCGTGGGGATCGCGGTGAGCAGGGCGCCGGCGGCGACCAGGTTGGGGTCCGTGAAGTACTGGCCGGAGAGGTTGTTCAGGGCCGAGGTGATCGGCATGTTCTCGCCGGTCGAGATCAGCACGAGGGCCCAGAAGAAGTCGTTGTAGATCCAGATCGACAGCAGGGTCGCCAGGGCCGCCATCGCGGGCTTGCACAGCGGCAGGGTGATCTGCCAGTACAGCCGCCAGACCGAGGCTCCGTCCACGAGCGCGGCCTCGGTCAGCTCGTCCGGCAGGGAGCGCATGTAGTTGCTGAGCACGAACGCGCAGAACCCGGACTGGAAGGCCACGTGGATCAGCACGAGGCCGAGCGCGGAGTCGTACAGCTTGCCGCTCGCCGTGATGCCCGGCAGGTCGGTGAGCAGATACAGCCGGTACAGCGGGGTGATGATGACCTGCTGCGGAAGCAGATTGCCGGCCGTGAAGACCAGCAGCAGGGCGAGGTTGAGCCGGAAGTCGAAGCGGCTGACGTAGAAAGCGACCATCGACGACAGGAACAGGGTGAGCAGCACGGCCGGCACGGCGATCAGCAGGGTGTTGACGAAGTAGTGCGTCATGTCCGACTGCTCGAACGCGTTCTTGAAGTTGTCGAGGTTCAGCGTGTCCGGCCAGGACACATAGCCCTTGTCGCTGGTCTCGCTGTACGGGCGCAGGGCCGAGAAGACCGCCCACAGCAGCGGGGCGAGCCAGGCCAGGGCGGTACCGGCGAGGAAGACGTGCAGCAGGACGCGGGCCGGGCGCAGCGGGGTGCGCTGCCCGGGCGCGCCGGTCGCGAGGGTGGAGGCGCTCACGCTCGTCGCTCCTTCCGGAAGGTCGCGATCAGGTAGGGGACGATCACGACGAGGGAGATGACCAGCAGGACCACGGCGATCGCCGAGCCGTACCCGATGCGGCTCGACTCGCCGATGATGTTGTTGGTCACCAGGATCGAGAGCAACTCGGTTCCCTGGGCGCCCTTGTTGAAGACGAAGACCAGGTCGAAGGCGCGCAGCGCCTCGATGATGGTGACGACCAGAACGACGGTGTTGGTGGGGCGCAGCGTCGGGAAGATGACGTGTCTGAACGTCTGCCACTCGTTGGCGCCGTCCAGCGCGGAGGCCTCTCTGAGGGAGGGGTCGACGCCCTTGAGGCCGGCCAGGTAGAGGATCATCATGTAGCCGGTGTGCCGCCAGGAGGCCGCGACGAGGACGGCCCACAGGTTGAGGTCGGGGTCGCCGATCCAGTCGATGTAGTGACCGGGCTCGTTGGCGCCGATGAGGCTGTTGATCAGGCCCGTGTCCGGGTTGTAGACGAGTTGCCAGACGAAGCCGATGCACGCCATCGAGATGACGACCGGCAGGAAGAACGCGGTCTGGTAGACCCGGCTGAAGCGGATCCTCTTGTCCAACTGGACGGCGAGGAACAGGCCGAACGGGGTCGGGATCAGGATGAGGACGACGAACCAGATGACGTTGTGCTGGACGGCGGGCCAGAACTGCGGGTTGTCGTTGAAGAGTTGCTTGAAGTTCTCCAGGCCCACCCACTTGATCGAGTCGAACCCGATGCCGTCCCAGGTGGTGAAGGCGAGGGCGATGGAGGCGAGGGCGGTGACCCAGACCAGGGCCACGTGCAGGACCGTGGGCACGCCCGCCATGAGGGCGAGCGTGAACCGGTCTCGGCGGGTCAGCAGGCGCCTTCGGCCCCGTGCGGCCCGCTTCGGTGCGGAGGCGGCGCCCGGGGGCGGCTCGGTGGCCGCCTCCGGGGAGTCCGTCGTCGTGTCGGTGGTCATGATGTCGCTCACGCGGTCGCGAAGATCTGCTTCTTCTGGCGCTCGATCGACGACAGCAAGCTGTCCACGCCCTTGGGGTTCTGGAGGAACTTCTGGAGTCCGGGCTGCATCACCGTCGAGGTGAAGTCCGGCCGGGAGTCGCGGTCCATGAACTGCGTCAGGGTCTTGGCGCCGCCGATCATGTCGAACGCCTTCTTCTGGAGCGCCGAGTACGCGGAGGTGTCGGCCTTGCTGGAGGCGGCCACGACACTCGGGTCGCCCTTGAGGTAGAGCTCCTCCGCGGCCGGGCTGCCCATGTACTCCAGCAGCTTGAGGACTCCGGCGTGGTTCTTGGGGGCCTTGCTGACCATGAGGCCGTCGGTGGGTGCCTCCACGGTGTCCTGGCCGTACGCGGAGTCGATCTCCGGGAAGGGGAAGAAGTCGAGGTCGTCCAGGTCTTCCTTCTTGGTGAACTGCTGGGCCACGAAGGTGCCGAGGATGTACATGCCGGCCTTCTTGGCGACCAGCGTCTGCGCGGCGTCCTGCCAGGTGCGGCCCATGAAGCCGTCCTGGTGGTACGGGAGGAGTTCGGCCCAGTGGTCGAAGGTGGCCTTGACCTTGGCGTCGGTCCAGGAGGCCTTGCCGGCCATGAGCTGGACGTGGAAGTCGTAGCCGTTGAGGCGGAAGTTGATCTGGTCGAAGGTGCCCATCGCGGGCCAGGCGTCCTTGTCGCCGAAGGCGATCGGGACGAGCTTGTCCTTCTTCATCTGCTTGCACAGGGCGATGAGTTCGTCCCAGGTGGTGGGGACCTTGTAGCCGTGCTGCTGGAACACGCTCTTGCGGTAGAACACCGCCCACGGGTACGTCGTCATCGGAACGAAGTAGTACTTGCCGTCCTCGCCCTTGCTGAGCTTCTTCATCGCCTCGGGGAAGTTGTCCCCGATCTTCGCCCACACGTCGTCGATCGGCGAGGCGAGCTTCTTGGCCGCGAAGAACTGCATGCGGTACCCGGCGAACCAGTTGAAGACGTCGTCCGGCGTGCCCTGGAGATACGAGTTGATCTGCTCCTGGAAGGTGTTGTGGTCCTTCGTGTTGACGTCGACCGCGATGCCGGACTGCTTCTTGAAGTCCGCGTAGACGTCGGCGAAGGCCTTCTTCGGCACGGCGTCGGACGCGTTGGAGCCGACGGTGACCGTCTTGGGGTCCGACGCCGTGCCGCTGCCGCCGCAGGCGCTCAACAGGGGTACGCCCGCGCCGAGGGCGACCGCGCCGCCGATTCCGCGGATGAGGGTGCGACGGCTGGGCGTTGGGGCGGACAGACCCGAGAGGGGAAGGTGCATGACGGCTCCTGAGGGCAGGGTTCGGTCGAGTTGGGCGGCGGGGAGGCCGGAAATCGATCAGAAACCAACTCGACCGAACAACGTGGGCGTAATGACAGCCTCATGTCGTCACCGCGTCAAGACCTCGCACCCGCCTTACCCGAAACGTGACCGACACGTCACGGACTGCCCTCGTGGGCTCGGAAAAGGGGCGAACGCCACCAGCACGGGCTGTCGGGCTGTCGGGCCATCACCTCGCCCGGTTCGCCGACCCGCACACGGCGGGCCGGGCGCCCACATCGGCGATGTTGGCTTTCGCGACGCAGACACCCAAAAGCAAACAGTCACTGGTTGAATTTGTTTACAGGCAGCGCACATCGACGAGCGGGCCATTCTCTGCCAAATACGGCAGACCGATGACGGGTCAGGGGGCTGCGGACCCCCGGTCGGCGTTCGTCCGACTCTCAGTCTCGCGCAACGTAATCGATTACGCCACAGGCCTCGACTATCGATCCGGCAAAGGCGCGCAGGGGAACAGGCGTGGCGGGGACGGCGGTTCACGACTGCCGGACGGCCGCGCGTGGCCGAGGAGGCCGCGGCCGTCAGACCGACGCGCGCGCCACGAACGTCGTGCGGACCCGCACGGTCCTTCGCCGCGTCCGGCCGTCGATCTGCTCCAGGAGGAGCCCGGCCGCGACGCGGCCGACCTCGCGCGCCGGGTAGCGGATGGTCGTCAGGCGCGGCCGGACCAGCGAGGCGAACTCGATGTCGTCGTGCCCCACCAGCGACACATCGCCGGGAATGTCGAGCCCGAGACGCTCGGCCGTGTCCATGGCGCCGACGGCCGTGATGTCGTTGCCGCACAGCACCGCCTCGGGCCGGAGCCGCGCGCGCATCAGCCGTTCGAAGCCCTCCGCTCCCGCCTCGCGTGTGTGCTCGCCGTGGACGATGTGCTCCCGCGCGATGCGCAGCCCCGCCTCGGCCGCGTGCCGCCGGACGCGTTCCAGGCGCGGATCACCGCCCGCGGCGTCCAGCGGACCGGCTATCACACCGATGCGGCGCCGGCCGGTGGCCGCCACGTGCGCCAGCGCCTCACCGACCGCGCCGTCGGCGTCGGGCGTCACCAGATCGACGTCACCGAACGAGACGTCGGCACTGACCACCGCCGGGATTCCGGCGGCGCGCAGCACGTCGAAGGCGTCGATGGGGAGCCGGAACGGCGTCATCACCACACCGGCGAACCGCTGGTGCACCACTTCGCGCAGCAGCGCCTCCTCCTCGTCCCGCCGGGCTCCCGTGCTGCTCACCAGCACGTGGTAGCCCCGGCCGCGCAACTCGTCCTGGATGGAGCGGGCGAGCAGCGCGTAGAAGGGGTTGGCGATGTCCGGCACGACCAGGGCGACCATGGTGGACTTGCCCGTACGGAGGCTGCGGGCGACGGGGTTGAGGGTGAAGCCGAGCCGCTCGATGGCCGATTCGACCGCTTCGCGCGTTTCCTCCGTGACCGGTCGTTTTCCGCTCAGGACATACGAGACGGTGGCGGACGAGACTCCCGCGGCCCGCGCCACGTCACTCATGGTCACCCGCTGCCGCATCGGCGTCCGCCCCTTCTCCGACCGCAACCCTACCGGCGCCCGCCCGTCGGCGAGGTTCCGGCCGGTCGTGACCCGTCGCGCATCCGCGCAGGTCCGCGCGCTCCGGCGGGCCGGACCTCCGTCGCGGCGGCTCCCGGCGCGCGGCCGGGGCCCCGGCCGCGCGGGCAGCCCCGGCAGGCCGGCACCGGGGTCAGGGGCTCGCTCGGAGTCTTCGAGATGACCTCAATACGGTCAATCGTCAACGAAAAGCCCATAGTCACCCGATGGCGGAGGTCCGTGATCCCGAGGGGCCTCGCCTCCCGGCTCTCGGCCAAAGATGACCATACTGGGAGGGCACACCACACCCCAGCAGCAAAGTGACTCATGCCGAAGTCCTCCACAGAGCGTCTCACCGCCCCGGAAACGGTCTGGCTGGCCGCCGGGCGCCACACAGGTCCCGCCCCGCAGGCGGCCGTCCGGGAGCACCTGCGGGAACTGAAGAACAGGGAAAGGATCCAGGACTTCCTGGAGAAGGAGAACTCCACGACCCCGGACGGGCTTGTCTTCGAGGCCCGCTGGTTCGTCGAGGACGAGGTGACCGTGCGGGCGCGGCTCACCACCGACGGACGTGCGCACGTGGACGGCGAGCGGCGCTGGACGCTGACCGCCGAGGCGGAGCGGCCCTGGGATCCCCGGTGGCCCTCCCCCGCCGCGCTCCTCTGGCCCGAGCGGAGCGGCCTCTCCTGGGACCGTGACGCCGCGGCCGGGCTGCTGTTCCAGGACGTCAACCCGCTGCCCAAGGACGACGCGGCGCTGCGCCGTCTGCTCAAGGACATCGCCCGGCACAGTTGGAGCATCAACGTCGTCGTGCACGAGGCGATGACCCCCGACGCCGAGGGCCGCCTCCCGCTGGTCCGGCTGCTGCCGCCCGCGTTGCGGTATCGCGTCGTGGAACACCGGGCCACCCCCGAGCAGTTCCACGCCGTCAACTGGGCGCTCGGTGACCTCGGGACGTCCGTGCCGCGGGGCGGCGCGGTCATCCTGTCCGGCACACCGGCGCGGACCGGGTTCGACGAGCAGGCGTTCAGGGTGCGCAGCGTCTTCCTGGACGGCTCCGAGCCCACGGAACTGCTCGACAAGGTCGTGCAGTTCGCGGCGCTGCCCTGGCCGCTGCCGGACGACGCGGCGGCGGCCTTCACGGCGCTGCGCGAGGAGTGGAGCCTGCTGACCCTCGAAGAGGAACTCGTCCACGCACGGGCCCTGGTGGCCTCGTACTCCGAGGCTCTGGAGGCGATGACGAAGTCGCGCGACCTGTACCGGGAGGCCACCGAGCTCGCGCACGCGGCGCTCGCCGAGATGGCCGAGTACCGCGATGCCGCGTCCGCCGCGCGGGGTTCCGCTCAGGGGCAGGACAGGCATCCGCTGACGAAGACGCTCCAGCGCGTCACGGACTCGCTGCTGCCCCGGCGGGCGCAGCGCGTCGACGCCCACCTCCAGGAAGCGCGCGAGAGCGAGCGGCGGGCCCGCGAGGCCTCCGAGTGACCCGGGGCGCGGGGACGGCGCACCGGCCGCCCCCGCGCCCGTCACGATCACACCCGGCCCCCGTGGCGCGAACCCCGGCCCTCGTGACGTGGTCCCCGGCCCTCGTGCCGCGAGCCCCGGCCCGGTGGCCAGGCCCACGCGGTCGGTGGCCGGCCCCGCGCGGTACGGCCGTTCGGCCGCTCCTGAGCCTCGGGCGCACCGCCCACGTCGAGGCGGCTGCTCGTCCGGTACGGGCCCTCGTCGGCCCGGGACGCGTCAGGCGCCGCGCCAGATGTTGGCGAACGCCGCGTTCTCGATGACCCGGCGCTGGCGGACGGCCTCGAGTTCCATCACCGCGTCGTGCACGGCGACCAGGACGGTCGTCACCGCCTCGTCCTCGACCGACGCGTTGTCATCGGTCTCCTCGGCGGGGATTCCGACGACTTCGGCGAGCGCGGCGAGGACGGGCTCGTCCGCCGCCCAGCGGTGCATCGCCCGGCTGCGGGCCGGTGAGTCCACCAGCTCCATGCGGTCGGGGCCGAAGGGCAGCCGACCCCGCCGTTGCCGGGTGAGCTGGCCCGTCTGTTCGAGGTCGGTCTGATAGGCCTTGGCCAGATCACGCCCCCTGCGCCACAGCCAGTCCTGGACGCGCTCGTACGGAATCTGCCGCACGAGCGAGGACGCCGCCTCGCCCAGAAGACGGTCGTTCGTGGCCGGCTGTCTCGCCGGGGTCATCCGGTCACCGTCCAGCGTGATGACCTCGCCGGCGAGGAGATCGATCACCTCGGCTCCGGCGAGGGCGAGCGACAGGTCGCCCTGCCCCACAGAACGTTCCGGCTCCTTGTCCATCGTGATGATGAACAAGTCCCTGGCCGTGGTCACGAACGGCTCCCCTCGGAGTACTTCGCCCGGCGCGACCGTCACGCATCGGATCCAGCGCATCCACCGCACCGCCCTCCGCGGGCGATCCGTCGTCCGCGGAGGAAGGGCACGTCACGCTCGTGATCGTAACTCCCGGCACACCGGTGCGTCTGTGAGCCGCGAGCTCGGCCGGTCGGCGACGTGCCGTGGTGTGGCCCGCACGGGCCGGTCCGGCCGACACATGGAGTGCCCGCCGGACCGGATACCTTCACCTGATGCGCCGTCAGCCCTGGCGGGCCTTCAGGCGCGGGTTCTTCTTGTTCACGACGAAGACCACCCCGCGCCTGCGGACCACCTGGGCCCCGGGCATGGACTTCAGCGAGCGCAGTGACGCGCGTACCTTCATGGCTCTGTCCTCCTTCTGTGCTTGCCTTCTGCCGAACTCGGCGTGCTCCGGCGGTCAGTGCCGGTTCGACGCCGTGCGGCCGTAGCGGCGCTCGAAGCGCTCCACGCGGCCGGCGGTGTCCAGGACCCGCGACCTGCCGGTGTAGAAGGGGTGGCTCGCCGACGAGATCTCCACGTCGATGAGCGGGTGAACGGCGCCGTCCTCCCACTCGATCGTCCTGGCGGAGTGCGCGGTCGACCGCGTCAGGAACGCGACGCCGGCGGCACGGTCCCGGAAGACGACCGGACGGGACGCGGGATGAATGCGGGACCTCACGGGGTTCTCTCCTCGGGTAGGGCAGGTTCGACTGCGGACGACGGCGATACGACGGGTGCGTCCGCCGGGTACGCCCGGCGTGCGGTCAGCGCTCCTCCCGGAACGTGACGTGCCGGCCCGCCAGCGGGTCGTACTTGCGCAGGACCAGCCGGTCGGGGTCGTTCACGCGGTTCTTGCGCGTCACGTACGTGACGCCGGTCCCGGCCGTCGACCTCAGCTTGACGACGGGTCGCGCGGTACTGCGTGCCATGAGGTCCTCCTTCACCTACCACGCACGAGCCTTGACTCGCGCATGCCAATCAGTTACGTGAGCTGTAACAGCGCACCGGGTGCCGGCATTCCCGGAACCCGGACGTGGCGTGCGACACGCCGGACCCGGCGCGACTACACCTCGCGTACGGCACCGGCGACGACCGAGCTCCGTCCGCCGGATCTCTTCCGGGTCGGGCGGGGTGCCCTCCCGGCCCGCGAACAGCAGATGTCCGGTCCCGACCGCGAACAGCAGATGTCCGGTCCCGATCAGCGTGAGCGCCGGCGTGTCGGCGTCCGCGTCCGGCGCGAGACGGCCCAGCTCCCGCTCGGAGCGGAGATGGGAGCCGATCACGGCCGCCGCCTCGGTCAGCAGCGGGAGGCCGACCGGGGTCGTGGCCCGCAACCGGGCCCGCGGCCCGTCCCGGGCGACGACGAGGCCGAGGATTCCCAGGGCGAGGGTCCGAACACCTCGCCGGGTCGCCGGCCTGTTCCACGGCTCCGGCCGGGTCTCCCCAGGTCCTGGGCCCGTTCCATAGGACCGGGCCGGACCCGGTCCATAGGCCCCGCCCGGTGGGTCGATCCGGTCACCACCGGCAGGACCGTGACCGGCACGGCCCCGCTCCGGCAGCCTGGGGACCGCTTCGCGGGACGCCCCACACCGGCGGGTGCCGAAGCCGCCGGTTCACGGCCTTGGCCGACGGCGGTGACGGCGCGCCGGTGACGGTCAGGAGGGCTTCGTCGCGGTGACGGCCGTGACCGTCACCTTGTTGTCGCACTCGGCCAGCACTCCGCCGTCCTCCAGGGCGAGCTGGTGCGCTCCGCTGGAGGGGAGACCCACCACCAGAGTCGGATAGCTGACCGGGGTGGACCCGGACACGCAGTAGCCGTCGGCCTCGCCCTGGACCTGGACGAACGTCATCTTGACCCACGCCTTCGCGGCGGGGGCGAGCACCACCTTGGCCGAGGGGCCCGTCCGGCTCACCGTCAGCGGCTTGTTCTTCTCGGGGGAGCCGTTGGCCGCGCCCGCCACGGTCGGGTACCCCTGGAGTGCACACGTCGCTCCGGACATGTTGGTGAACTCGACGACGGCGGCGCCGGTTCCGGTGCCCGGGGGGCGTACGTCGGCCTGGTACATGAACGCCTTCAGGGACTCCGCCGCGCACGTCTTGGTCTTCGTCGCCGGTGTCGCGGTGGCCGGCACCGAGGCGGGGGCCTTGGGAGAGGAGTCGCCCGCGGGCTTGGCCGGGGTTCCCGTCCCGCCGGACGGCTTCGCGGGCGTCGGGGAGGCCGAGGCAGCCGGCTTCTTCGCGGTGCCCGACGGCGAGGTGGTGCCGGAACCCGCGGTGTCCGGGCCGGGCTGGCAGGCGGTCATGAGGAGTGTGGCCGCCGACATGGCCGCCATGGCCAGAGCGGCTCCGCGGCCACGCGACCCGGAGTGCATCCCGTACTGCATGTAGTCCCCCGATTGAGATGTTCAGATGCCGGACGTTCACCGGCACTCGTCGCTGTAGATCGACGGACGGCTGCCGCGGTTCACGCGCGCACAGGCCTGTGACACGACGGTGACGCGGCGGCTACCGATCCCCGGGGACGGCCGGACCGGAGGACAGCCCCGGCCTCCCGGCCGGAAACACCGGAGCGGCCTGGGCCGTGTCCGACAAGGTCAGCGACAGGCGTTGCGCGGTGGTCGACCTGGAGGCGAACTCGCGGCAGTCGACCACCGCTCGCGTGGCTCCGGTCACGGCCCTGACGAGGTCCAGCCGGACCGTCGGGCCCGCGCCGGTGACGAGGCGGGCCTCCATCCAGGTCGTGGTCGCGCTGACGTCCGTGCGCCGGGTGCGCTCCCCGGTCAGCAGGCGTGTCGTGCCGTCGACGGATGTGGTGCGCAGGACGGGGACTTCGGCCAGGTCGGCCGCCAGGGTGCCGTCGTCGCGCAGGGTCCAGCGGGCCCCGCGCAGACGGTCGGCCACCTCCTGGGCCTGGGAGCGGGTGCCCGAGAGAGGATCGGCGGAGACGACGGCGAGCGTGCGGAAGGTGCGGGGTCCCCCCGCATGATCCGGACCGCCGGTGGACGGCGACGGCTCGCCGGCCGTGAAGGCCGGGAGTCCCGGGGGACGGCTCGGATCCCGCGGCGCGGCACCGCTCGGACACGCCGTGGCCGTCGCCCCGGCCCCGCCACTGGCTCCGGCCCCGCCACTGGTTCCGGCCCCCGCTCCGGCATCGGTTCCGCCGCCGCCCGGTGCCCGCGTGGCGACCGGGGTGGTCTGCCCCGCCGGGTCATCGGCGAAGACTCCGCCGGCCGGGCGGGCGGCGAGCGGCAGCAGCCCGACGAGCAGCAGCACCGCCGGAAGCAGGACGGCCGCCGCGTGGACGGCCGCGGACCGGGCCGCACCTGACCGAGTTACCGCGGGGACGGACGTCCCGGGCCCTGCCGTCGCCGACCCGGCCGCCGCGGACCGATCCGTGATCGGCGGATCCCTCCGTGCGGATCGCTCTCCTGTCGCCAGCGGCCAGACCAGCGCGACGGCGAGCGTCGCCCACCAGGCGGGCTGCCCGGCCAGCGACTCGTGGGCCAGCGCGAGGACCTGCCGGCCGGCTCTGTCGGCGGACGCGCCCAGCAGCACGTACGCGGCAAGCGCCCCCGGCATCGTCACCAGCAACTCGGCGAACAGGGCCAGGGGCCACAGCAGCGTCGACAGGAGCCGGACCCGGGTGGTCCCGGCCCGCGCCACACATCGGACGCGCATGCCGACGGGCGATGAGCCGTGCCGTCAGTTCGTCGGCTTCGTCCGGGGCCAGCCCGCGGGCCCGGAGCCGCGCGCTCATGCGCAGGGCGGCTCGTACGACGTCCGCCGTGGGGGCGCTCGAACCGGCGGCCGCGCCGCCCGGAGGAACCGCCGCTCCTGGCACGGCTCCTGACGCCACTCCTGGCGCGGCTCCGGACACGTCCTCGCCGTCGGCCGCACCGCCCGGTTCTCCCCAGTCGCCCGGCACCGGCCTCGGCGGTAACGGTATTGGTGGCAGTGACGCCGGCGGCCGCGATGGTGTGCCCTGCCCGGCCGGCGGGCGTTCATCCGGTGAGGCCGTACCGTCCTCCCCGGGTCGCCGGGTCGCGGCCTCGGCGCGCCGCTCGGCCCGTAACCCGACCAGCAGTCCCGTCGCGGACAGCAGGTTGTTCAACTCGGGTCTGCCCAGGGCGGAGTTCAGCGACTCGGCGGCGTACGCGAGCCCTTCCAGCACGGCGGGAAGCACGGCGACCGCTCCGCCGCCCATGCCTCCGGGCGCCTGACGTGGCGAGGAGAAGAGGTTGCGGCGGGGAGCGCCGCCCGCGGCGTAGGCGCGAGTGGTCTGCGCCGCGAACCCGCTCTCCCCGGGAGCGGCCCGCTCGGCGATGCGTATGCCCCAGGTGTCCAGCCGGTCCGATGTCGTCATCCGGCCGACTCCGCTGCGGTCGCCCCGCCGTCCCGCCGTCCCGTCGTGGTCGTCCGCGGGAAGGGGGCCGATAAGGACGTCACGAGGCCGTGCCGTCGAAGGTGAACTTGAACGCGACCACGCCGTCGGTGGTGCTTCCCTCGGCGGTGAGCGACGCCCCGGAGCTGTCGAGGCGGCCCGTGAACGTCGTGCCGGCGGCCAGCGCGTGCGGGAAGCCGCCGGGCATCTGACCGAATTCGGAGCGGCAGGCGACGACCAGGCCGGGCCAGTTGAACAGGTTCAGGACGATGGCTTCCCGCTCGTGCGGATCCGTGAGCCGTGCGTCCAGCTCGCCGTCGGACCAGCCGATGTTCCAGTAGGTCAGCAGGAGATTCGGATCCCGGTAGTTGCCCGCCAGGTCCTGGCTCGAGACCGTACTGACCGACGACGACCGGAAGGACACCGCGCCGGCCTGGGAGGCGTAGCCCGCGGCGAACAGCATGGAGAACGGGTTGCTGTCGGCCTGATCGCCGCCGGACTCCGGCCGACCCAGGTTGAGGGTGCTGTTCATGGAGTACGTCTGACTGCCCGCCAGGCGCCGGGACCCGTCGGTGGAGCAGTGGTCGTAGATGTCGACGGAGATGCTCGCGGTGCCGCTGTACGCCTTGCCCCACAGGGCCGACGCCCCCGAGCCGCCGGCCTGCACCGGTTCCTGGGAGGCTGCCGTCGTGGCCTCCTCCGTGGTCGGAGTCTCCGTCGGCGTCGCCGCCTCGCTGACCGAAGGCGCCGGCTCGGGCGTGGACGCGGCCGCGGACGACGGCGTCGCGGACGCCAGGGTACTGGCGGAGGCCGTCGACGCCTCGGCCGTCGGCGAGCCGTGCTCGCCGCACCCGGCCAGGGACACGCACAGGAACCCCGCGCAGACCGTCGCGATCAGCCGGACCCGGACGACAGTGGACACTCTTCGAACCCGCGTCATGGCAGCCATGACACACCCCTCCCCACACCGGGCCACCCCCCACGAGCGCCCAGGACAGGCGGGACATTACGCCGCGCTGGCATTTCCTCACCCCCCGCGAAGTCCTTCGTTATCGTTTCGTGCCTGGCCACAGCCGTGTACGGGCGGACCGCTTCGTGCCTGGTCACACCTTCGTACGGGTGGACCGCGGGGGTCCGCCGACGAAGCCTCTGGTGCACGATGAGCGACGAAACGGGCCGGCCCGAACGGTCCGTTCCTGCGAGCCGGGGTGTGGTGATGGATGGGCGGAGATCTGTGCCGGGTCCTCGTCGTCGACGACGACGCGGCGATACGGCGGTCACTCGAACGAGGCCTGCGGCTGGGCGGTTTCACCGTGGATCTCGCCGACGGCGGCCGGTCCGCGCTGGAGGCGGCCCGGCGGACGCCGCCGGACGCGATCGTGCTGGACATCTCCATGCCCGGTCTCAGCGGCATCGACGTGTGCCGGACGCTGCGCGAGGGGGGCAACGACGTACCCGTCCTGATGCTCTCCGCGCTCGACGAGACCGGTGACCGGATCGCAGGGCTGCAGGCCGGCGGGGACGACTACCTGGTGAAGCCGTTCGCGCTGCAGGAGCTGGTGCTCAGGCTCCGGGCGCTGCTGCGGCGCCGGCCGCCGAAGGACACCGACGCCGTACGGGTGGGCGGGCTGTCGCTGGATCCCACGGCGCGCACGGTCAGTCTGGACGGGCGGCGACTGGAGCTGACCCGGCGGGAGTTCGAGCTGCTCCACGTCCTGGCGCGCAACGCGGGCATCGTGCTCAGCCGGGATCAGCTCCTCGACCGGGTCTGGGGGTACGACTTCGACGTGCGCTCCGACGCGGTGGACACGTTCGTGAGCTATCTGCGGCGCAAGCTGGAGGTACCGGGCCGGGACCGGATCATCCACACCGTGCGGGGCGTGGGGTTCGTGCTGCGCGACGACGGGCCGGGGGCGGGGGCGGGACGATGAGGCTGTCCACCCGTATCGCCCTCGCCGTAGGCGCGACCGTGCCGGTTCTGGTGCTGGCCACCGGCTGGCTGCTGCTGCGGCTGGTCGCGGCGGATCTGCACGGCCAGCAGGACGCCCACCTGCGGACGAGCGCGGCGGCCGTGGCGAAGGACGCCCGCGGGCTGCTGCGCGTGAGTGCCGCGGACCGGTCGGCGGCGGTCGAACGGGCCCGCGAGAGGCGGCTGTTCACCTCCGCCCTGGATGTCGGCGTACGGCTGATCGGCCCGTCCGACACGTACACGGGCGGCCCCCAGCCCGACCAGGGGGTGACGCTTCCCGCGAGCGCGCCGGCGCCGGTCACGCTGCGCGCCGGCGGGGACTCCTGGCGGGTCCTTTCCAAGCGGGTGTCCGGTACGCGTCCCGGGGTACGCGGCACGCTCTGGCTCTTCGCGCCCGACACCGCGGCGGACACCCAACTGCGCCTGGTGCGCAGGCGTGTGGTGACCGTGGCGCTGCTCGCCGCGCCGCTGTCGGGGCTGCTGGCCGGTGCGGTGGCGGGCCGCGCGAGCCGTCCGCTGCGGCGGCTGCGGGACAGCGCGAGCGGTCTGGATCCGCGGACCAGCACCGCCCGCCTCGACCACGCGCCGGTGCGGATCGCCGAGGTCGACGATCTGGCGCACACCCTCCAGACGGTCCTGAGCCGCTACGACGAACAGGCCGCGAGGACCGAGGAGGCGCTCGCCACCGCCCGTTCGTTCGCCTCGGCCGCCGCGCACGAACTGCGCACACCGCTGATGAGCATGCAGACCAACCTGGAGATCCTCAGCGAGCATCCCGCGCTGCCCGCTCGCGACCGTACCGAGGTCCTGGACGACCTGCGCCGCGAACACGCCCGGCTGCTGGGGCTGTTGGTCATGCTGCGCGAGCTCGGCCACGGTGACCTGGTCGAGGCGGACGCCTTCGGTCCGGTGGACCTCGCGGATGTCGTCGAGGCGAGCGTGCGGGAGCAGCGGCGGCGCCATCCGCTCGCACGCATCGCCGGCGACTGTCCGCCGGGGACGCGGGTCCACGGCTGGGAGCCGGGACTGCGCACGGTCGTGGACAACCTCCTCACCAACGCGCTGGTGCACGGCGGTTGCGCCGACGGACGCCCCGCGCGCATCGACGTCACGCTGCGGGCGAGCGGCGGCCACGCCGTCCTGTGCGTCGACGACCAGGGGCCGGGGATCGCGCCCGAGCGTCGCGCGGCGGTCTTCGAGCGCTTCGAGTGCCGCCCGGACAGTCCGGGCTCGGGCCTCGGACTCACCCTGGTTGCCCAGCAGGTCGACCTGCACCGGGGCCGAGTCCGTGTCCTCGAACCGCCGACCGGAACGGGGACCCGGATCGAGGTCGCGCTCCCCTTGTACGGCGGCGGACCCGGTGGGGAGCCGGCACTCCCCGCACCGCGCAACTGGGTGATCACGACCGCCGGGGTCCGGCCACAAGAATTCCACAAAGACGACTCCTAGCGTGCCGACCGTGCGGGCAACCGCACCGGAACGAAAAGGAGTTCGGCATGGCGAGGACATCGAGGAAGCCGGCGGCACCGAGGGCCGGGAAGACCGTCGTCGCGCTGATGGCGGTGGGCGCGCTGCTCGGCGCCGCGGGAGCCGCGTCGGCCGACGGCACCGCGACGCACCCCTCGGGCGCGCCTACGGGTGACGGCGCGAAGGTTCTCTGCAAGCGTGCGCCGAAGATCGACCGGAGGATCGAGCGCATCCTCGGCCGACTGAACGGGGACGCCTCGCAGCGCGGTTCGATCGCCAGGCTGGAGCAGCGCCTGGCCAACGCCAAGTCCGCCGGGGACACGCAGATCGAGACCTATCTCGACCATCGGCTGACCTTCCGGCGTTCGCTCGTCCCGACGCTGGAGAGCCGCCAAAAGGATCTGTCGGATGTCCGCAAGTGGTGTGCGAGCCACGACGACGGGACCGGCTCCTGATGCGCGCGGGACGTGCGGCGGCGGCCCTCGCCGTGGCCGCCCTGCTCCTGACCGCGTGCGGCGGCTCCGGTGACACCGGGAACGCCCCCGCGTCGCCCGGCCCGGCGTCCACGGATGTCGCCCATCTGCAGAAACTGGTCGACGACGCCGAGTCCGCGGCGAGTTCGGCCGAGTCGGCCATGGCCGACGACTGACGCCACGACAGACGGAGTTCGCACTCCGCGGCGAGCCCGGCCGACCGGGCACCGGCCGGCAGCCTTCATCCATCGTGTGACGTACGGGAGTTGAAGTCACACGGAGTGCGCGGGAGCCGACGCCGCAGGTGGTGTGCGGAGTTGGCGCCACCGGGCTGTCCGGGGGCGGCGGCGGGTCGTTCCCCCCGGCCGCCGCGGCTCGTGGGTCACCGGCTCGGCCGGTCCGTCCGCTCTCGGGACACCGGACGGACGGCCTGGACGTACGTCAGCCACGGGCGGACGTCGCCGCTCCCCCGGATCTCGAAGCCCGCACCGGTGACGAGCCCGTCCAGCAGGTCGGTCCGGTTGTGGGACATGGCGTGGCCCAGGCCGCCGTGCACCAGATGACGCCCGAGGGCGCCGCGCGGCGGCCGGAACTCGACGACCAGCAGGCGTCCGCCCGGCCGCACGACGCGCCCCATCTCCGCGAGTGCGGCCGGCCGGAGTTCCTCGGGCAGGTGGTGCAGCATCAAGCTGGTGACGACGGTGTCGTACGACCCGTCCGGGAAGTCCAGGTTCTCCGCGACCCCTTCCCGGTAGGCGCAGGCGGCGCCCTGTCCGGCGCCGCTCCTGCGTCGCGCGTAGGCGAGAACCGAGGGCGACGGGTCCACGCCCGTCACCGTTCCCCGCGGCCCGACGACAGCGGCCATCCGCCGGGTCAGATACCCGGTGCCGCAGCCCACGTCCAGCACGCGGTCCCCGCTCTCGGCCCCGCTCAGCGCGGCCAGCCGGGAAAAGGCGCGGTTGCGCCGACCCGCGAAGCAGACCGCTCCGCACAGTTCGTAGGCGCGCGGGGCTCCGATCGTCACCCCGGGGGTGTCCGCGTGCGCTTTTCCTTGCATGAGGCGCCCGATGGACATGCCGATCACTCTCCCTAACTTAGTTGCGACTAAGTAAGTGCCCAACTTAGTCCCGACTAAGAAAATGCGCAACGGGCCTACGATGGCCGATGTGACCGACGCCGAGAAGACCTCCGCCCACCAGGGCAAGACCCGTACGCGCACCCGGATGCCCGCCCCCGAGCGACGCGCCTCGATCCTGGCCGCGGCCACCGAGGTCTTCTCCGAAACCGGCTACGAACGGGGCAAGGTCTCGGACATCGCCCGCCGCATCGGGGTGACGGAACCGGTGGTCTTCCAGCACTTCGGGTCGAAGTCCGCCCTCTACCAGGCCGCCCTCGACCACGTGACCACAGCGGTCACCGCGCTCCTGACCGAGGCCGCGGACACCGGACGCCCCGTCCCCGACGTGCTGGCGGCCTTCCTCGACCCGGCCCATATGGACCGCTTCCACCAGCGCGGCGCCCACGGCTTCCTCTTCGCCGACGCGGCGGCCCTGGCCCACGATCCGGCCCTCGGCGACGCCGCCCGGAACATCCACCGGAATTTCGCCGAAGCCCTCGCGGGCCTGCTGCGCCGCGGCCAGGGCGACGGCGACATCCGCGACGACATCAGCGCGGACACCGCCGCCTGGTGGCTGATCTCGCTCCTCGCCGGACGCCCGCTCCGCAGTGCGGTGATGCCGGACCGGGCCGCTCAAGAAGCCCGGCTGACGGACATGGCCCTGCGGTCGCTGCTGCCACCGGACGCCGACCGGGCCTCCGAGCACCCCGCCGCACCGGCGAGCGACCACCCCACGTCGTAGAATGATGGTTTTATGGGCCAAAAGGATCGAAAAGGCCACAGTCCTCGACCTGGCCTCCGCCGGTGACTCAGCCGTCGACGGCGCCCCCGGACACGGGGGTGCCCGGCCGGAGGCGCGGCGGAGGTGACGGCCGGTGACCGCCGCCGCTCCGCTGATGGTCGTCGACGGCGCGGGCGTCGTCCTCCGGTGGAGCCGCAGAGCGCGCGAAATCTGGCTGCGGTCGGACTCCGAGGCCGTGGGACGGACGGCCCTCACCCTGGTGGCGCCCGACCTCGGGAACTTCGGCGGCGACTCCGGCTACGGCACGACACCCGGATCCGGGCCTCTCGTCATCCACGACGTCGACGGAAGCCCGGTCGACCTCCGCATCATGGTGGTGCCGCTCTCCGACGGCGCGGTCGCCTGGGGCGTCTTCGAGGCGGACGGCGACGGCGCCCGCCTCGACACACCGACCGCGGTCTTCGACATCCTGCACGCCAACACGCACGACGCGTTCCTCGTCCTGGACCCCGCGCTGCGCGTCCTCAGCGTCAACGAGGCGGCCTGCGCACTGGTCGGCGTCACAGCGGGCAAGGCTCTGGACCGGCCGGTCGGCGATGTGATCCGCCCCTCCCGCCCTCAGGAGTTCGAGGACCTCCTGCGGGGCGTCCTCACGGAGGGCACGCCGGTCACCGACCACGCCGTTCAGCTCGACCCGGTGGACGCCTCGTCCCGGGAGCGCTTCGCGGACATCTCGGCGTTCCCCCTGAGGAACGCGCGGGGCGTGGTCGTCTCCATGACCGACGTCACGGAGTCCATGCGGAGCAACAGACGTGTCCAGGCGCTCGGTTCGGTACGAGAGCGGGTGGGCCGGAGCCTGGACGTCGTCACGACCTGCCAGGAACTGGTCGAGGCGCTGGTGCCCGGCTTCGCCGACATCGCGGTGGTCGAGGTGGTCGACGCCGTGGTGCGGGGAGAGGATCCCCCGCTCAGCCCCCTCGGGCGCGACATCCCGCTGCGCCGCGCGGCCTTCCGTCTCGAAGGCCCCTCCCACCGGGCGCAGGCCCATCCCGTCGGCGACGTCCGGGCCGTGCCGACGCCGACGCCGTACTCGCAGGTGCTCAGCGATCTCAAGCCGCGAACCGTCACGCTGGACAGGAACACCCCCTGGCTGTGCGCCGATCCGGAGCGGGCCCGCGCCATCCGCGCCTCCGGGGCCCGGGTGCTGCTCACCGCCCCGTTGGCCCTGCGGGGCGCCGTGCTCGGACTGCTCAGCCTCTATCGCGTACGACCGTACGACGCCTTCGACGAAAACGACCTCGCCGTCACCGAGGAACTGGCCGCGCACACCGCGCTGAGCATCGACAACGCCCGCCGCTACACCCGCGAGCACACCATCGCGTCGGCGCTGCAACGCCATCTGCTGCCGCCCGAGCCCCCGTCACGGACCGCCATGGAATTCGCGCCGCTGCACGTCCCCGCCGACGCGGGAGCGGGCACCTGGTACGACGCCTTCGGTCTGCCCGGGGCGCGCACCGCCCTGGTGATCGGCGAGGTCAGCGGAAGCGGCATCGACGCCGCCACCGCCATGGGCCAGATCCGGACCGTGATCCATACGCTCGCGGCGCTGGACCTGGATCCCGACGAACTGCTCGCCCGTCTCAACGACGCGGTCGTACGGCTCGCCCACGAGCGGGAGTCCCTGCCGGCGAGCGATCCGCTGCGCCGGCAGCCGCTCAGGGCGGGCTGTGTCTACGCGGTCCACGACCCGCTCCAGGAAGCCTGCGTCATGGCCTCCGCCGGTCACCCCGCGCCCGTCGTGGCCCATCCCGGCGGTGTGGTGCACGTGCCGCAGATCCCGACGGGCCCCCTTCTGGGCAGCCGGGACGGACCTCCCTTCGCCACCGCCTCCGTCCCCGTGCGGGACGGCAGCGTGCTCGCGCTGCGCACCACGACCTTCCCGGTCCCCGAAACCCCGGACGGCGACCGGGCGAAGGGCCCGCTGCGGATCGCGCTGACCCACCTCGACCGCCCCCTCGGCGACATACGGGACGACGTCCTCTACCGGCTGCGCGACACGGCGGGCCACCACGACGTCCTCCTGCTGCTCGCCCGCACCCGGGCCTTCCCGCCGGACCGGGTCGCCACCTGGGACCTGGACTTCGAGCCCACGGCGGCGGCGACGGCACGGCACCACGCCCAGGAACGGCTCCGCGGGTGGCGGGTGGGCGAAGAGACCGCCTTCGCCACCGAGTTGATCGTCAGCGAACTCGTCACCAACGCCCTGCGGTACGGAGCGCCGCCGATCCGGCTGCGCCTCATCAAGGACGCCACGCTCACCTGCGAGGTCAGCGACGCCGGCGGAGCGGCTCCGCGCCTGCGCCACGCCCGTACGGCCGACGAGGGCGGACGCGGCCTGTTCATCTGCGCGCAGATGAGCCACAACTGGGGCATCCGCTACGCCGCCCCGGGCAAGACGATCTGGACGGAACAGACGCTGGCCCAGGACTCGGACGCCGGGAGCCCGGACAGCTTCTGACGCGGGTCTACCGTGCCAGGTCGGCCGCGACCTCGCGGGCCGCGCGGGCTCCCGAGGCCAGCGAGCCCTGGACCGAGCCCGTGGCCCGGTGGTCCCCGCACACATAGCGGCCGGGGGCCACCCGGGCGGTCCGGCCGAGCGGCTGCGGGGGCGGCATCGCCGGCAGGGCGTCGGGAACGGTCCGGACCGTCAGCAGGTCCCAGTCCCCGGTGTCGGTGCCGTACACCTCGGCCAGCGCGTCACGCAGCCATGTCTCCCGGCCCTCCTGATCGTGCCCGAGGACCGAGGTGGCGATCAGCGACATCCCGGGCGGGGCGTAGCCGCGCACCACTTCGCTCAGGACGCAGGTGTTGAGGAACCGTCTTGCGGTGTCCGTCAGCAGGACGGGTTCGGCCAGCGGTGAACGGGTCGCCGCGTGGTAGTACGTGGTCACGACGCGGTAGTCCGGGAGGTCGAGGCCCGGCAGCAGCCGGGCGGCCGGTCCCGGACCCGTGGCCACGACCACCGCCCGCGCGGCGATCTCGCCTCCGGCGTCCACCTCGACCCCGTCGTCCGTGAGCCGTGTGACCGGGGTGCCGAGACGCAGGGCGTCCGGGGGCAGCGCCTCGGCCAGCAGACGCGGCACCGCCCCGATGCCGGCGCCGGGCAGGCACAGGGTGCCGCGCAGCATGCTGCGCCAGACGAGATGGAACACCCGGCCGGAGGTCTCGAGCTGGTCCTCGAGGAACACCCCGGACAGGAAGGGCCGGAAGAACCGCTCGACGAACTCTTCGGAGAACCCGGCCGCGGCGAGCGCGGTACGGGTCGTTCGGTCCTCCCCGCGCTTGAGCCATTCGGCGGGGGCGAGCATGTCCCGGCCGGACAGGGCGGCCAGCGCGAGCAGGTCACGGGTTCCGGCGAGGCGCCCCGGGCGCAGGTCGCCCAGTCGTCGTCGGCCGCGCGTGGGATCGTCGAAGCGGAGCGGCCCGTCCTCCGTGTGGACGAGGATGCCGGGTGCGAAGGGCCGCAGCCGCAGCTCGCGCAGGGTGAGCCTGCGCCGGACCTGCGGGTAGGACGTGTTGAAGACCTGGAAGCCGCGGTCGACGACGAAGCCGTCGTGCGGGTCGGAGCGCATCCGGCCGCCCACCCCGTCCGAGGCCTCGAGGAGCCGGACCTCGAAGCCGTACCCGGCGAGATCGCGGGCGCACGCCAGACCGGCGAGCCCGCCGCCGACGATCAGGACATCGGGCACACCGCGCTTCGCGGTCATGAGCATCATCCTCCGGGCAGCCGGTCCGTATCCGATCTTCCCGCCGGGCCCGCCCGCCGGATGCGGGGGCACGCCGGTGACCGCCCACGAGCGCCCCGAGGGCGGCATCGCGCGACGCGGCCTTCACGGCACTCGGGGACTCGAGACTCCGGACTCCGGACTCCGGGGACTCGGGACTCCGGACTCCGGGGACTCGGGACTCCGGTGAGGAATAGATCGGTATGGCCGGATGTTGGCGCCTATGTGACGCGGAGCGGCCTCCGCACACCAGGTAAGCGGCCCCGGCTGGTCTCCCCCGTCCAGCCGGGGTCCCCTGTCTCCCCGTGGCGTCCCCGAGGCAGCGAAAGACCGCCGGCACCGACCCGGATTCGGGCGGCACCGGCGGTCGGCGTCGCGTCAGTGACCGGAGCCGTAGTGACCGCCGAGCTGGTCGCGGTAGTGCGGATCTCCGAGATGCTTCTCCTTGTCGAACTCCGGCGCCGCCTTGATCTCGTCCTTGGTCCGGGCCACATGGATCGTCTTGTCCTCGTGACTGACCGACGTGATCGTTCCGGCGGGCAGCAGGACCTCCTTGCCGAAGATCCAGACGCCGGTGTCGACGACGATGTACTGGGAATCGACCTCGTCGGAGTGCTTGTCGACCTTGCCGATGTGGCCGTCGGCGGCCTCCACCCGGTAGCCGGAGAGATCGTCGTCGGGCGTGTGCCCGCTGGTCGGGGCGTAACCCCAAAGGTTCTCGTTCACGAAGACTCCTCCAACTCGTTCTTTGCGCCGGAGTTGACGGGTGTCCTCTCCCCAGCCGCTGACACCCGCGGCCCTCGGATTCCTCACAGACCCGGTTCGGGGTGGCCTGAAATCGACGATTCAGCCGGAACTCGTCGCGGTGGGGACCACTGGCACCCCCACCGGACGGACCGGGCCGTTCCGGTTCCACTCGGGCCCGGTCGGGACAGGCACAGTAACGTTTCACTGGGTAATCAACCGACAGCTCACCGTGACGCACGCGGCGTCGACGTCGCGCTCGACGATCACTCTTCCGGTTGACACGCTTTTCCGTCATGTCCTCCGGCAAGCACACAAAAGCTCCACAGACAGACCACTATGTGACGCGACGAACGCGTCGACGACCACGTCTGAGGGGGGCTGTGGCGTCACGCCAGGGGGTGGTCCGCTCCATGGGAGCGGCGCTCACCCCTGCCCGGGGAGGGGACTTCACCGCATGAAGCGGACCATTCGCGCGACCGCGCCCACTGTCGGCGCGCTCAGCGCCTCGTCCGGCCCACCGGCTGGCCCGGCGCACGCGAACACCGCGCACGTACGCGACAGCCACGACCTGCCGACGGGAGCGCCCGAGCACGTCGCCTACAGCCCGGACAACTGAGCCGCGCACCGACCGAAGATCCCGTACGCGCCTTCGCGGACGGGACGGGCCCGACCACCCCAACCTCGGCCGTGGAGCACATCCATGCACGTTCCCCGCGGCGCGCGCCCCAGCACGACGCGCGTCACCCTGCTCACCGAAGGCACCTACCCGCACAGTCACGGCGGCGTCAGTGTCTGGTGCGACCAACTCGTCGCCGGCATGCCCGACTTCGACTTCGGCGTCATCGCCGTGACCGGCACCGGACGTGAACCCGTCGTGTGGGACATTCCCGCACAGGTCGCGGACGTCGTCACGGTCCCCATGTGGGGGCCCGCGCCCGACGGCCGCCCGCCACGCGGCCGGCGCCGCAGACAACTCACCGCCGCCTACGAACAGTTCCTGACCGCACTGCTCGATCCGTGCGCCGAGGACGGGTTCGCCACCGCCCTGTACGCGATGGCGCGGGCCGCGGCGGACGGGACGCTGGGTCCCTTCCTGCGCGGCGACCGGGCGATCGGCGTCCTGACCGGCGTGTGGAACCGCCCGGGGCTGGCCGTCCGCGAGGCCCGGCCGACCCTGCACGACGCCATCACCGCGACCGCCCTGCTGGAGCACGCGCTGCGCCCGCTCACCGCGCCGCTGCCCGAACACGGGGTGGCGCACGCGGTCAGCGGCGGCGTCGCCGCACTGCCGGGCCTCGCCGCGCTCGAACGGCACGGCGTCCCGCTGCTGTTGACCGAGCACGGCGTCTATCTGCGCGAGCGCTACCTCGGCTACCGCAC
The DNA here is from genome assembly GCF_042751995.1 of Streptomyces sp. NPDC059371. Taxonomy (NCBI): domain Bacteria; kingdom Bacillati; phylum Actinomycetota; class Actinomycetes; order Kitasatosporales; family Streptomycetaceae; genus Streptomyces; species Streptomyces sp. NPDC059371. The sequence goes on from NZ_JBHYXD010000040.1 coordinate 38,306, forward strand.
GGCCCCGTACCGCTGGCCGGTCAAGGCGGTCGTGCTGGGCTTCTTCCGGCTGCTCGCCGAGGAGACGTACCGGCGCGCGGCCCTGATCACCCCGGGCAACCGCTACAACCGGCTGTGGGAGGAACAGGGCGGTGCCGCGCCCGAGTCGATCCGTACCGTCTACAACGGCGTGGACCCGGCCGCCTTCCCGCACGCCGGCCCGGAGCCGGGGCGGCCGACACTGAGCTGGGCCGGGCGCGTCGACCCGATCAAGGACCTGGAGACCCTGATCTGGGCGTTCGCACTCGTGCGGGCACAACTCCCGGACGCACGGCTGCGGTTGTTCGGCGGCACCCCGCGCGGCGGCGAGGTCTACCGCGAGCGCTGCGAGGCGCTGGCCGCCGAACTGGGGCAGGCGGAGGCGGTCACCTTCGAGGGCCGTGTGGACGACATCAAGGACGCCTACGCGGCGGGCAGCGTCGTGATGCTCTCCAGCATCAGCGAGGGTTTCCCGTTCACCCTGATCGAGGCCATGTCGTGTGGGCGGGCGACCGTCTCCACGGACGTGGGCGGGGTGCGCGAGGCGGTCGGCGACAGCGGTCTCGTCGTCCCGCCACGCGATCCGGCCGCCATGGCCGCGGCCGCCCTCGAACTGCTCGGCGACACCGGACGGCGCGCCTCGATGGGCGAGGCGGCCAGGCTGCGCGTCATCGAGCAGTTCACCCTGCGGCAGACGGTCGACACGTTCCGGACCATCTACCTCGAACTGTCGGCGCCCGGCGGGACCGGCCCGCGCGTTCCGGCGCCGGCCGGCGCCCCGTCGGTGGTGCCGGCCGGCCGCGCGGCCGCGTCCAGGTCGAGGAGCCTCGTCGGATGAGCGGACCGATGGCGCTGGAACCGGGCGGCACGGGCGGCGACACGCTGTCCCTGCGGCTCGCCGCCCGCACGCCCGCCCGGTCCGCTCCCGGCCCCGGTGCGGAGCGGGACGCGGTCGACCGGCTCGCCGCCGAACTGGCGGACGGCATCGGCCCGGCGGTCCACCCGTACGAGGTGGCGGCCCTGCTGGAGTCGGAGGGGCTGACCGCCGAGGTCATCCAGGAGCGGTACGGACATCCGAACCTCTTCTCGCTCGCCTCCGCGCTGTACGAGCGGGTGCCGCGCACCTTTCCGGAGCCGCCACGACCGGCCGACCCCTGGCGTCCGGACCATGTGCGCTGCGTGCTGCGCGGGGCGCTGTTCGCTCTGCCGGGCCTCGCCTACCTGCTGACCGCGCCGCTGTGGCACGCGGGGCGTGATCTCCGCGTCCTGGTGGTGGCCGGCCTCGTCTCCTGGGCCTGGGGCCAGGCGCTCGGCCACCGCGCCTACGTGCGGATGGCCACCGGCCGCCGGGAAGCGGGCCGGACCCTGCTCGCGGGGGCGCCGCTCGGCGCGCTCGCCGCGACGGTGGCCGGGGCGCTGACCGGGGTGCTGACCGGCGGGTCCGGCACCGCGGTCGAGGTCGCCGCGGCTCAGTCGGTGTATCTCGCGGCGGCCGGGGTGCTGCTCGTCCTCGGCGGGGAGCGGCTGCTGCTGGCAGCGCTCACCCCGCTGATCGCCGGCGCGGCGGCACTGCCCTGGTGGGACCCCGGTCCCGTGCCGCGTGTCGCCCTGGCGCTGCTGTCCGTACTCGGCTCGGCCGCCGGGGCCGGCTGGGCGCTGCGGGCGGCGTTCGCCGCCTCTCCGACAGCGGGCGCGGCCCGTCCGTCGCTGCTGCGGTCGCTGCCGTACGGCGTGTTCGGGCTGTCCGCCGGGGTGCTGGTGCTGCTGGAGGGCCGGCAGGATCCGTACGCCGTGGTCGTGCTGACCGTCAGCATGGGACCGGCGGAGTGGCTGCTGTACCGGTATCGGGGGATGTCGGTGTCGGTGCTGCGGGCGACCGCGACGCCCGCCGCCTTCCTGGTGCGATCGACCGGCGTCCTCGGCCTCTGTCTGCTGCTCTACGTGCTCCCGCTGCTGCCCGCGGCCCTGCTCACCGGCGCCGAGCCGGCCCCGCTGCTGCTGCTCGCGGCCACGCTGTGGACCGCGCTGCTGCTCCAGGCGTTCGGAGCGGCCTGGCAGCCGGCCGTGGTCTGTCTGGCGGCGGCCTGCGGTGCCGCCTCGGCCGCCGTGCTCCGCTCCCTGCCGGGCACCGATGTGCTGACCCTGTCCTGCGGTGCGGCCTGCCTGTGTCTGGCGGCCTGTGCCGTGCGGCTGCTGGGGCGACCGGCGCCGCACGCCTGAACCGTCCCGCACCGCCCTTCCGGTCGGATCCGGAGGGCCGCCGTGCCTTCGTCCGCATCACCCATCACTCATCTCGAACAACCAACCGGAAGGAACAACGAGTTGACCACCCAACCGCTCGCCGCCGTCACCGGAGCCGAGGGTTTCATCGGCTCCCACCTCACCGAGGCGCTGGTCGCCTCCGGGCATCGGGTGAGGGCCATGGCGCAGTACAACTCCTTCTCCTCGTACGGCTGGCTGGAGACCCTGCACCCCGACGTCCTGGACCAGGTGGACATCGTGCTGGGCGACGTCCGGGATCCGGGTTCGGTGCGCGGGCTGGCCGAAGGCGCCGACTGCGTCTACCACTTGGCCGCGCTCATCGCGATCCCGTACTCCTACCAGGCACCGCACAGCTATGTGGACACCAACGTCACCGGCACCCTCAACGTGCTGGAGACGGTACGCGCGCTCGGCACACCCCGGCTCGTGCACACCTCCACCAGCGAGACCTACGGCACCGCCCGGACCGTGCCCATCACCGAGGACCACCCCATCAACACCCAGTCCCCGTACGCCGCTTCGAAGGCGGGCGGGGACCGGCTGGCCGACAGCTACCACGCGAGTTTCGACACGCCCGTGGTGACGTTGCGGCCGTTCAACACCTTCGGCCCGCGCCAGTCGATGCGCGCGGTCATCCCCACGGTCATCGGCCAGGTGGCCGCGGGCGAACGCGCCATCACCCTCGGCGATCTGCGGCCCACCCGCGACTTCACCTTCGTCGAGGACACCGCGCAGGCGTTCCTCTCCGTGGGCACGGCGCCCGCCGACCGGGTCGTGGGCCGGACCTTCAACGCCGGTACGGGTGGGGAGATCTCGGTCGGCGATCTGGTGGCGCTGATCGGCAAGGTGATGGACACCGCCCTCGACGTGCGCGAGGACGCCGGGCGCATCCGGCCGGCCGGCTCCGAGGTGATGCGGCTGGTCGCCGACGCGACCCGGCTGGCCGAGGCGACGGGCTGGAGTCCAGCCCACGACCTGGAACAAGGGCTCGCGCGGACCGTCGAGTTCTTCCGTGAACCGGCGAACCTGTCCCGCTACAAGACCGGCATCTACAACATCTGACCCCGTTCGCCACGCACCACTAAGGAAAGCACCTCATGCACGCAGTGATTCTGGCCGGAGGCAAGGGCGTTCGGCTGCGGCCCTACACCACGGCCCTGCCCAAACCCCTCGTTCCCATCGGCGACCAGCACGCCATCCTGGAGATCGTGCTCCGCCAGCTCGTCTCGTCCGGCTTCACGAGTTGCACCATCGCCGTGGGTCACCTGGGCGAGATCATCCGCGCCTACGTCGGCGACGGGTCCCAATGGGGCCTGGCCATCGACTACTCCACCGAGGAGAGCCCGCTCGGCACCATGGGCCCGCTGCTGACCATGCGCGACCGGCTGCCCGAGTCGTTCCTGGTGATGAACGGCGACGTGCTCACCGATCTCGACTACGGCGACCTCCTGCTGCGGCACCGCGGTTCGGGCGCCCCGCTGACCATCGCGACGTACGCGCGCAAGGTACGCATCGACTTCGGCGTGCTGACCACCGACGACCGCAAGGTGGTCGCCTTCACCGAGAAGCCGAGCATGGACTACCGCGTCTCCATGGGCGTGTACGGCCTGTCGCGCTCCACGCTCGAAGGCTACACACCGGGGCTGCCGCTGGGCTTCGACGAGTTGGTCCTCGACCTGCTGGGGAGCGGCAGCGAGCCGCACGCCTACGAGTTCGACGGGTACTGGCTCGACATCGGCCGCCCGGACGACTACGACCGGGCCAACGCCGAATTCACCACCCGCAAGTCGCTGTTGCTCAAGGGAGCCTGACCACCGCATGCGCATTCTCGTCCTGGGCTTCACCGGCTATCTGGGCGGCCATGTCGCCGAGCACCTGCGCACCCTCCCGGGCGTGCGGGTGCTCGGCGGCGGGCGAGCGCCCGCCGCGGAATTCGGCATCGACCTGGCCACCGCCCGCCGGGAGCTGCTGGTCCCGGTCCTGGCCGCGGCCGCCCCCGACGCCGTCGTCAACTGCGCCGGCGCGACCGGCGGCGACGCCGTGACCCTCTCCGAGGTCAACTCCCGTGGTCCCGCGGTCCTCTGCGCCGCGCTGCGCGAGGCGGCGCCGACCGCCCGGCTGGTCCATCTGGGTTCGGCCGCCGAGTACGGTCCCGGCGTCCGGGACACCGCCGTCACCGAGTCCTCGGCCACCTGTCCCCTCACCCCGTACGGGGCCACCAAGCTCGCGGGCACGGTCACCGTCACCACCTCCGGCCTCGACGCGGTGGTGCTGCGGGTCGGCAACCCCGTGGGTCCGGGAGCACCCTCCACGGGACTGCCGGGCCGGATCGCGGGGCTGCTCCGCGAGGCCGGTCCCGACCCGGACGCGGTCGTCCGGCTGGGGGACCTCTCGGCGTACCGCGACTTCGTGGACGTACGCGATCTGGCACGGGCGGCCGCGGCCGCCGCGACGGCCCGCGGACCACTGCCGCGGATCCTCAACATCGGGGGCGGCAAGGCGGTCCCGGTGCGCGAACTGGTCGGCTCTCTGGCACGTGCCGCCGGGTTCCGGGGGCGTATCGAGGAGAACGGCGGCGGCTCCGCGCGTTCGGGCGAGGTGTCGTGGCAGTGCTCCGACATCACCGCCGCCGAAGAGGCGCTCGGCTGGCGGCCTGCGCTGACGCTCGACGACTCGCTGGCCGCACTCTGGCAGGCCACGACGGGAGCCGGTTCCCTCCCGCGGGCCGAAGGCGACCGCACACCATGAGCCTGCTGATTCCGCTGTACGTCCACCCGGCCGAGGACCCGGGCGCCTGGCACCGCCTGATCGCGGCGGCGGGCGGGACGTACGGGGTCGTCATCAACCCGGCCGACGGGCCGGGCCGGGGCCCGGATCCCGCTTTCGCCGCGGCGGCGGACGCGCTGAGCTCGGCGGGCGCCCGACTGCTCGGTTACGTCGACACCGACTACGGCGCCCGCGATCCGGATCTCGTCGCGGACGAGGTCCTGCGGCACCGGGACTGGTACGGAACGCAGGGGTGTTTCCTCGACCGGGTGGCGGCCACTCCGGAGGCGCTGCCCGGCTGCCGGCGACTGGTGCAGGAGCTGCGCCGGACCGGCACGGCTCCGGTCGTGCTGAACATGGGGGTCCACCCTGCGCCGGGGTACGCCCGCTGCGCCGATCTGCTCGTCACGTTCGAGGGCCACTGGTCCACCTATGTGTCGGCGTTCAGCAGACCGGCGTGGACCATGCGGCACCCGCCCGAGCAGTTCTGTCATCTGGTCTACGGCGTCCCCGAGGCGCTCGTCCCGCTGGCCGTTCGCACCGCGCGTGACCGCGGCGCGGCGGTGGCCGGACCGGTGACCGGCGAACTCCCCAATCCCTGGTCGCGGTTGACACCCGCCCTGAGCCGGCCGGGTTCCTGAGCGGCACCCGTTCCCGGCGGCTCGCGCACTCTCCTTTGCCGTGGATTGATGGCATGTCTAGGTCAAATCTGCGAGGCTTTCCGGTGCCGTCGCCCTGACCCCAGGGTGACGGCACGGAAATCTCACCAGGCGACCGCGCGCACCCGTGCGCGGATCGCGGCCACCCAGCGGCGCACCCCAGTCGTCCCGGGCGGCCACCGAGCTGCCGGAATCCCGGCCGCCTCAAAGGAGTTTCGTGTGAGACCGACCCCCCTCAAGGCCCTGGCGGCGCGCCTCATCGTCGTCGCCGCCCTGGCCGCCGTCTCGCTCCCCGGCACCCCCGCGGCCGCCGAGACGAGCACCGCACCGGCCGCCGCCGCGGCCTGCACGCCCGCCCAGGTGGTGACCAACGGCGGCTTCGAGAGCGGCACTTCCCCCTGGACCCAGTCCTCGACCTCCGTGATCACCAGCCGCACCGGCCAGACCGCCCACGGCGGCACCACCTTCGCCTGGCTGGACGGCGTGGGCAGCACCCACACGGACACGCTCTCGCAGAGCGTCACGATCCCGTCCGGGTGCAGCAGTGCCAGCCTCACGTTCTGGCTGCACATCGACACGACCGAGACGACCTCGTCGACGGCCTACGACAAGCTGACGGCGAAGATCGGCAGCACCACCCTGGCGACGTACTCGAACCTCAACAAGGCCTCGGGATACGCCCAGAAGACCTTCGACGTCTCGGCGTTCGCCGGCCAGACCGTCACCCTCGCCTTCACCGGCACGGAGGACTCCAGCCTCCAGACGAGCTTCGTCCTCGACGACCTCGCCCTCAACACCTCGGGTGGCACGACCCCGCCGGCCGACTCCACCCGTACCCCCGCCGCCCCCGGGTACACGGTCAGCCTGACCAGCAACACGAGCGGCACCAGCTGGAGCGGTCACGAGAGCGTGACCTTCACCAACGCCTCCTCCACCTCGCTGAGCGAGGTGTACCTGAGGCTGTGGGACAACTACCACGGCACCTGCTCCGCGATGCCCATCGTCGTCAGCAACGTCAGCGGCGGCACCGCCGGCTCGCTCTCGGTGGCCTGCACCGCGCTCCAGATCAGCCTGTCGTCACCGCTGGCACAGGGCCAGAGCGCGACGATCGGCTTCGACCTGGCCATCACCGTGCCCAGCGGCGCCGACCGCTTCGGCTACGACGGCGCCTTCGTCAACATCGGCAACGCGCTGCCCGTCCTGGCGGTCAAGGACGGCTCCGGCTGGCACCTGGACCCGTACACCAACAACGGCGAGTCCTTCTACTCCCTGGCCGCCGACTTCAAGGTGACCCTCGACCACCCGACGAGCCTCCTCGTCCCGGCCACCGGCACCTCGGTCGACGCCGCCGGTTCGAGCGGCCGTACGGTCACCACCGCCACGGCCTCCAAGGTCCGTGACTTCGCCTGGGCCGCCGGTCCGTTCAGCAAGATCTCCGGCACCTCCCCCGCCGGCACCGCGATCAACATCTACTCCGTCTCGGGCATCAGCTCCTCCGACTCCCAGTCGATGCTCTCCACCGCCAAGTCCGCGGTGGACGCCCACGCCGCGCGCTTCGGCGCGTACCCGTACGGCGAGCTGGACGCGGTCATCGACAACAACTACTGGTTCGGCGGCATGGAGTACCCCGGATTCGTCCTCGACCTGGTCAGCACCACGGCGCTCACCCACGAGATCGGTCACCAGTGGTTCTACGGGATCGTCGGTGACGACGAGTACAACAACCCGTGGCTCGACGAGGCGTTCACCGACTACGCCACCGACCTGGCTCAGGGCAAGACCGGAACGAGCTGCTGGAGCAGCGTCTCCTGGGCGTCGAGCGCGGAGAACATCACCAACTCGATGGCCTACTGGGACGCTCACTCGTCCCGCTACTCCACCGTCGTCTACGGCTACGGCAAGTGTGCCCTGCACGACCTGCGGCGCGCGCTCGGCGACACCGCCATGGCCAACCTGCTGAAGAGCTACGCCACTTCGCACTGGTACGGCGTCTCGACCACGGCCGAGTTCAAGGCGGCCGCCCAGGCCGCCACGACCACGGACCTGACGTCGTTCTGGACGACCCACCGCATCGTGGGCTGACGGGTCCTGACCGGTCCGGCCCTCTCCCGTTCGTCGCGGTGGCGCCGTCGGGCGTCACCGCGGCGGGGCTGGCCCGCCGGGCCCGGGGGGCGGTGCGCGGGGGGGCGGGGGCCGGGCCGCGGGCGCGGCGCCCCGCCATGGGGTGCGGGGGC
>NZ_JBHYXD010000040.1:46254-68300 GCF_042751995.1 Streptomyces sp. NPDC059371
GCCCCGGGCGCTCTCGGCCCCCCCCCCCCCCGGGGGCTGTCTGGGGGCGCCCCGCGGCCCCCTCCGCGCCGGGGGCGGGGGGGGGCCCCCGCGCCCCCCCCCCGCGGCGGGCATGGCCGGCCGGACCGGGGGCAGGTTCCGCCGTACGGCGGCTCCCGGTCCGGGAGCACGGCGCCCGATCATGGGATCCGGGAGCCGCCGTGCTCGGTGCGAGGAGACGTCATGCTGTTGGTACCGCCCCCGTTCGACCCCGAACTGGATGCCGCCCTGGCGGCGGCCGGGCCCTCCGCGCCGTCCGGGCCGACCCTGGCGGACATCGCCGCCCTGCGCGCCGTACAGCAAGCCGCCGTACCCGCGTACGACCTCACCGACGGCGGCGCCTTCACGACCACGGACCTGACGGTGCCGGGGCCGCCGGGCGCCCCCGACATCTCGCTGTTCGTCATCCGGCCCCTGGCGCCCGCCGAGCACGGGCCGCGCCCGGTGATCTACCACTCCCACGGCGGCGGAATGGTCCTCGGCACCAGCCGGGCCGGGGCGGAGGTCGTCCTGGAGTGGGCGAGGGAGCTGGACGCGGTCGTGGTGTCCGTGGAGTACCGGCTGGCACCCGAGCACCCGTACCCGGCCGGGGTGGAGGACGTCTACGCCGGTCTGCTGTGGACGGCGCGGCACGCCGGGGAGCTCGGCGGCGATCCGGAGCGGATCGTGATCGCGGGCGCCAGCGCGGGCGGGGGCCTCACCGCGGCGCTCGCCCTGCTGGCCCGGGACCGTGAGGGGCCGCGGCCGCTGGGGCAGGTCCTGATGTACCCGATGCTCGACGACCGCAACGACAGTCCGTCCGCGCACCAGATGGCGGGCGTCGGCGCCTGGGACCGTACGGCCAACGAGACCGCGTGGACCGCCGTGCTGGGCGATGCCCGGGGTGGCCCGGACGTGCCCGCCTACGCCGCCCCGGCTCGTGCCTCGGACCTCTCCGGGCTGCCCCCGGCCCTCCTCGACGTCGGCTCCGCGGAGACCTTCCGGGACGAGGTCGTCGACTACGCGTCGCGGATCTGGCGGGCGGGCGGCGTGGCCGAACTGCATGTGTGGCCCGGGGGCTTCCACGGCTTCGACGCCTTCGCCCCGCACGCCGAGCTCGCCCGGGCCGCCCGCGCCGCCCGGCTCGCCTGGCTGCGCAGGCTCCTGGCGCGCTGACGGCCGGAACCCGCCGCGCCCGTGGACCGTTCAGACGGGCAGCAGGCGGCCGATCAGCGCGCTGAGCTGCTGGGCGTTGCGGCACTCGTGCATCTCCACGAGGTCGGCGTAGGCGAGAGCGGCCGAGTCGCCCGTCCCCCACTGCGAGCGTGCCTCGGGGTTCAGCCAGTACAGACGGCGGGACTGCCGGGAGAGCTGCCGCACGGCGGGCAGGTTGGGGTCGCTCATGTTCGTCCGAGCGTCGCCGAGGACGAAGACGGTCGTCCGGGAGCCGACCGCGCCGGTGTACCGCTCGGCGAACTCGCCGAGGGCGACGCCGTAGTCGCTGCTGCCGTGCCAGCCCGTGATCGCCGCCTCGGCGCGGATCCGGGCGCTCAGCCCCTCGGGGTCGGCGGCGCCCGGCCCGATCAGACCGGTCACCTCGTCGACCCGGTTGACGAAGGCGAACACCCGCACCTTGCTGAACTGGTCGTGCAGCGCCTGCACGAGCAGCATCGTGAAGTCCGAGAAGCCCGACACCGATCCCGACACATCGCACAGCAGCACCAGTTCGGGCCGCACGGGGCGGCGTCTGCGCAGCACGGGGCGCATCGGCACCCCGCCCGTGGACAGCGATCCGCGCAGGGTGCGCCGCAGGTCGATGGTGCCGCGGTGCGCGCGGCGGCGGCGCGCGGCGAGGCGGGTGGCCAGTTTGCGGGCGAGCGGCTGCACGGCCTTGCGCAGTTCGGCGAGCCGGTCCCGGCCGGCGAACAGGAAGTCGACGCGGTCGGCGGTCGGGGCCACCGCGCGCCGGGCGATCTCGTCACGGTCGCGCCGCTCGGCGATCCGCCGCCGCGCCTCCGACGCGACCTGCCGGCGGAACACCTCGATACGCCGGCGGATCTCGTCCTCGAGCAGCCGGTCGGTGAACCCCGCCGCGCCGCCCCCCGCGCGGACGGTGTCCCGCACACGGGCCAGCAGCGTCTGCGGCCGGAGCCGGTCGAGGGTCTGGTACGACGACCAGCCGTCCGTCGCCGTCGTACCGCCGTAGCCGCCGAACCCGTCGACGGCCTCGATCGCCAACTGCCCCATGAGCGCCTGGTCGTCGGCGGCCAGGGCGGCCGCCAGGCGCTCGCGCAGCTCGTCCCGGTCCGCGGGCGCCGAGCCGTCCGGCCCGCCCACACCCCGCGGAAAGTACACGTCGAAGACGGGGTCGAACACCCGGCGCTGTCCCGGGTTGTGGAGGAGGGTGGCGGCCAGGCCCTCGCGCAGCCGGTCACGGTCGGCGAAGCCCAGTGCCGCCACCGCCCGCGCGGCGTCCACGGTCTCGCCGGTGCCGATCCGCACGCCGTGCGAGCGCAGTGCGCCGACGAGTCCGGTCAGCCGGTCCGCGGCGCCGTCCGCCGCCACGGCACCGTCCGTCGGCACGGCGGCGTTCACACAGCGCCCAGGTCTAGCTTGGCCGCGGCCTTCAGTACGTCGTCCTGGTGCTTGAGGATCACGCCGAGGCTGTCGCGTACAACGTTCTCGTCCAGGGTGGCTGCGCCCAGCGCGAGCAGGGTGCGGGCCCAGTCGATGGTCTCGGCGACGGAGGGAGCCTTCCGCAGGTCCATCTCCCGCAGCGCCCCGACGACCCGGACGACGGACTCGGTGAGCGCCTCGTCGAGTCCTGGCACCTTCAGCCGTACGATCCTGCGCTCCAGCTCCTCGTCGGGGAAGCCGATGTGGAGGAAGAGGCAGCGGCGGCGCAGGGCCTCGGACAGTTCACGGCTCGCGTTCGAGGTGAGCACCACGAAGGGGCGGCTGGTCGCCGTGATCGTGCCCAGCTCGGGAACGGTGACCTGGAAGTCACTGAGCACTTCGAGCAGCAGGCCCTCGACCTCGATGTCGGCCTTGTCGGTCTCGTCGATCAGCAGGACCTTCGGATCGTCGCCGCGGATGGCGGTCAGCAGCGGACGCGGCAGCAGGAACTCCTCGGAGAAGATGTCCGTGCGCGTCTCGTCCCACGTCTCGTCCCGGCCCGCGGTGATGCGCAGAAGCTGCTTGGCGTGGTTCCACTCGTACAACGCCCGTGACTCGTCCACGCCTTCGTAGCACTGGAGGCGGACGAGCCGGGCTCCGGCGACCTGGGCGACGGCCTTGGCGAGTTCGGTCTTGCCGACGCCCGCGGGGCCCTCCACCAGGAGAGGTTTGCCGAGCCGGTCCGCCAGGAAGACCGTGGTGGCGACCGCGGGCGACGCCAGATAGCCCGTGTCGGCGAGGCGTGCCGAGACGTCGTCGACGGATGTGAACAGCAACGGGGCCTCCAGCACGCGCGAACGAGGTCGGAGTCACTATCTAAGCGCTTGTTCACCCTCGCTGTCACGTGTGACGACCCCCACGGGCAGCGGCGCCCGGCCCGAGCGGCGCCTTCGGGACAGGGCTCCGGAGACCGGCCCCGGCTAGGAGACCCGCAGGACGATCTTGCCCCGCCGGTGCTCGCGTGCGAGGGCCGCGTAGGCGCCCGGGGCGCTTTCCAGGGGAAGGATCCGGTCGACCTGCGGGATCAGCCGGCCCGCCTCGACGAGTGCCGTCAGCTCCTCCAGACCGGCACGGTCCGGCTCGACCACGAAGAACACCGCGCGGGCGTCGGCCCCCTCCGGCGGCGCGGGCGGCTCGACGACGCCGACCAGGACTCCGCCCGGGCGCAGCACCTGCCAGGACCGGGCCAGTGTGTCCCCTCCGACGGTGTCGAAGACGACGTCCACGTCCTTGACCTCGTCCTCGAAGCGCTGCCCGGCGTAGTCGATCACGGTCTCGGCGCCCAGGCCCGCCACGAAGTCCGCGTTCCCGGCCGAGGCGGTGGCCGTCACCTCGGCCCCCAGCGCGGCGGCGACCTGGACGGCGAGCGAGCCCACGCCGCCCGCGCCGCCGTGCACCAGCACGCGCGCTCCGGCCGTGACGCCGGCGTGGTCGACGAGGCCCTGCCATGCGGTGAGGCCCGCGAGCGGCAGCGCGGCCGTCCGTTCGTGGTCGAGGGACCCGGGCTTCGCGGCGAGCACCGCCGCGGGAACGGTCACGTACTCGGCGGCCGCTCCGTCCCTGGTGAAGGGAATCAGTCCGTAGACCGCCTCGCCGGGCCTGAAGTCCGTCACGCCGTGGCCGAGCTCGGCGACGACGCCGGAGACCTCTTTGGACGGCACGGCCGGCAGTCGGGGGCTGCCGCCGTCGAAGCCGTCGGTCCAGGTCGCGTCCCAGTCCAGTTCCCCCGGCGTGATGGACGCCGCCCGCACCTCGACCAGCACGTCACCGTGACCGGGGACCGGTTTCGGCGCGTCCTCGTAGATCAGTTCCCCGGGACCGCCCCGCCGATGACCGCGTACCGCCCGCATCGTGCCCTTCATCCGGCGCCTCCTCGTCGGGACGGCACAAGGCCGCCGTCGAGTCGGTCCCGTCGGTTCTTCGGGTCCGGCACGGACCGGCCGCTCTTTCACGATAGTTCCGGGACGGGTGGCTTTCCTGCCGGGCGGCACAGAGGTCTGGCCCGTCACCACGGGGGGAGCGACGGGCCAGACCCTGGGTCCACGGTGCCATGCCCGGACCGTGTCGCGCAGTACGTTCGCGAAGTCCCGCGCGACGATCTCGTACGGAGATCCCGTACGGGAGTCCCGTACCGGCGGTCAGTCCCTGAGGCGGTCTATCTGGCGGATCTTGTTGGTCGCGTCCAGCGCGGCGACCTTGTAGGACTCGGCGAGCGTCGGGTAGTTGAAGACGGCGTCGACCAGGTAGTCGACCGTTCCGCCGCAGCCCATGACGGACTGGCCGATGTGGATGAGCTCCGTCGCTCCGGTGCCGAAGCAGTGGACGCCGAGGAGTTTCCGGTCCTCGGGCGAGACCAGCAGCTTCAGCATGCCGTGCGAGTCGCCGATGATCTGCCCCCGGGCCAGTTCGCGGTAGCGGGATACGCCCACCTCGAACGGCACGCAGTCCTCGGTGAGCTGGTCCTCGGTCCGGCCGATGAAGCTGATCTCCGGGATGGTGTAGATGCCGATCGGCTGGAGGTCGTGCATCCGGTTCACCGGCTCACCGCAGGCGTGGTACGCCGCCGACCGGCCCTGTTCCATCGAGGTGGCCGCGAGCGCCGGGAAGCCGATGACGTCACCGACGGCGTATATGTGCGGCACCTCGGTGCGGTAGTGCTCGTCGACCTTGATCCGCCCGCGCGGATCGGCGGACAACCCCGCCTTGCCGAGGTCGAGTTCGTCGGTGAGGCCCTGTCGCCCCGCCGAGTACATGACCGCGTCGGCGGGTATCTTCTTGCCGCTCTCCAGAACCGTGAGCGTGCCCCGGGAGTGCCGCTCCACGGCGGCGACGGTCTCGCCGAACCGGAAGGTGACGGCGAGGTCCCGCAGGTGGTACTTCAGCGACTCGATCACCTCGACGTCGCAGAAGTCGAGCATCGCGGACCGCTTCTCGACCACCGTGATCTTGGAGCCGAGGGCGGCGAACATGGAGGCGTACTCCATGCCGATCACTCCGGCGCCGACGATGACCATGGAACGCGGCACCTGCTCCAGGTTCAGGACGTTGTCCGAGTCCATGATCGTCCGCCCGTCGAACTCGACGGTGCCGGGCCGCGCGGGACGCGTGCCCGTGGCGATGACGATGTGGTCGGCGCTCAACCGCTTCTCGTTGCCGTTCGCCTCGACCAGGGCGACCGTGTGGTCGTCCACGAAGCGGCCGACGCCGGCGAACAGGGACACGTGGTTGCGCGAGAGCTGGCTGCGGATGACGTCCACCTCGCGGCTGACCACGTGCTCGGTGCGAGCGGTCAGATCGGCGACGGTGATGTCCTCCTTCAGCCGGTAACTCTGGCCGTACAGATCCCGCTGGCTGAGGCCGCTGAGATACAGGACCGCCTCGCGCAGCGTCTTGGAGGGGATGGTTCCGGTGTGGATGGAGACCCCGCCGACCATGTCGGGGCGGTCGATGACGGCGACCCGACGGCCGAGCTTCGCCGCTGCGATGGCGGCTTTCTGTCCACCCGGGCCGGATCCGATGACAAGCATGTCGAAGTCGCGCACCAGCGGAGTCTGTCAGCCCGGGACCGCTTCCCGGAAGGGCGAACGGTGGATCGGTCGCCCGAGTGACGGATGAAGCGCCGGGTCGCGGCGCCGGCGCGGCCGGGCCGAGCCCGGACGGCCGCCTGACGGTGTTTCAGCGCAGGGAAGGGACAGGCCGGGAGACGAGGACTCGGTGGCGGGCCACGGCGTACCGGAACAGGACACGGAACGCTCCCCAGTGGGCTACATTCAGTAATCCTTGGCATCGGCGCCTCCGGGGGTGAGGTCGCGTCGAGGAGAATCCCGGAGCGGCGAATGCATCAGTCCCACCTTTCCGCACCGCCGACCGCGCCCACCCAGGGGGGACTTGCCGACAGCCTCCGCGCAACGGCGCTCAACACCCCCGATCTGCCACAGCTCGCCCGCCGCGCGGAAGGCCGCTCGGGCGGCTGGGTCCAGGTGACGGCCGCCGAGCTGTGGGACGAAGTCGTCGACGTGGCCCGGGGGTTCGTCCGGTCCGGCATCCGGCCGGGCGACCGTGTGGCCATCATGGCGCGCACCCGTTACGAGTGGACGGTGCTCAGCTATGCCCTGTGGTCGGTGGGCGCCGAGATCGTGCCGGTCTACCCGACGTCGTCGCACGAACAGGTCGCCTGGATCCTGCGGGACGCGCACTGCGTGGGCGTGGTGGTCGAGGACGAACAGGGCATCATGACGGTCGGTTCGGCGTGCGCCGCGCTCCCGTTCCTGCGCCACGTCTGGCAGTTGGACGCGGGGGCGGTGGCCCAGCTCGTGGAGCGCGGCCGGGCGATACCCGCGACCGCGGTCGACTCGCTGCGCCGGATCGTGCTGGCCGACTCGACCGCGGTCGTCGCGTACACCTCCGGCACGACGGGACAGCCCAAGGGGTGTGCCCTGTCCCACCGCAGCCTGGCGAGCCCCTGCGACACGCTGCTCGAGGGCTGGAGGCGGACGGCGGCCCCGCCGGACACACAGCCGGCCGTGCTCGCCTTCCTGCCCTTCTCCCACGCCTACGGACTGATGATCCAGGGAATTTGCCTGCGCGGCGGCATCCTGATGGGACACGAACCGGATCTGCGGGAGGAGACCCTCTCCGAGGCCATGCTCTCGTTCCGGCCGACCTATCTGTACGCGGTCCCGTCCGTGTTCGAGAGGATCTACAAGAACTTCGTGCGGGCGTCCCAACGGGCGGGCCGTAGCGTGCTGTTCGAGCGTGCCGTGCGCACGGCGCAGGACTTCGCCAGGGCCGAGGAGCAACAGCGGCTCGGCACGGGACCGGGCCCCGGTTTCGATCTGCGGCTCCAGCACTCCCTCTACGAGAAGACGGTGTACAAGCGGCTGCGCGCCGCTCTCGGCGGACGGGTGTGCGGCGCCGTCTCGGGCGGCTCCCCGCTGAGCCGTGAACTCGCCCTGTTCTTCGCGGGGATCGGCATCTTCGTCCACGACGGATACGGACTCACCGAGACCAGCGGAGGCATCACCGCCCAGCCGGTCGGACGGGAGAAGTTCGGGACCGTCGGACGTCCCTTGCCGGGCACGGAGATCCAGGTGTCCGACGACGGGGAGATCCTCGTGTGGGGGCCCTCCGTGTTCCAGGGCTACATCAACGACGCGGCGGCGACCGCGGCCTCGTTCCGCGACGGCTGGCTGGCGACCGGGGACATCGGCCGGGTCGACTCCGAGGGCTATCTGACCATCACCGGGCGCAAGAAGGACATCATCATCACCAGCGGGGGCAAGAGCGTGGCCCCCGCGGCGCTGGAGGAACGGCTGCGGGTCCATCCGCTCATCCATCAGGCTGCCGTCGTGGGCGACAACAGGCCCTGTGTGGGCGCTCTCATCACCCTGGACCCGGAGTTCGTGACGCACTGGCGCGCCGCCCGGGCCAAGGGGGAGACACCGGCCCGGGACGCGCGCGAGGAGAACGAGCTGCGCGAGGAGGTCAGACGCGCGGTGGCGGCGGCCAACTCCACCGTGTCCCGCTCCGAGTCCATCCGGGTCTTCCGTGTCCTCCCGGAACCCTTCGACATGTCCAACGGGCTGCTGACACCGTCGCTGAAGCTGCGCCGGGACGCGATCGCCCAGCGGTACGCGGCCGAGATCGAGGCGATGTACCAGACCTCGACGCGGGTGCCGCGGGAGGCGATGATCGGTGATCCGTCGATCCTGGACGACTCCGACAACGTGTTCCGGTGACCGGGCTCCCCGGAACCGAACTCCCGGTGCACCGGCTCCGATTCACCGAACTCCTGGTGACCGGGTCTCCGGAACCGAACTCCCGGTGCACCGGCTCCGATTCACCGGACTCCTGGTGACCGGGCTGCCGGAGACCGGGCTCTCCGGGACCGGGCTCCCCTGGACCGGGTTCCCGGGGACCGGCCGAAGCGCCTCCTGCTTCCTCAGCCGGGGCCGCCGACCGGGGCAGGGGGCCGGGTGCGGGGCAACCGCAGGGTGAACACCGAGCCGGTGCCGACCTCGCTGGTGACGGAGACGGTTCCGGCGTGGGCGGCGACCAGCTGACGCACGATGGCGAGGCCCAGGCCACTGCCGCCGGTGCGCCGGCTGCGGGACTTCTCCGCCCGCCAGAACCGGTCGAAGACGCTGTCCAGATCCCCGGGAGCGATGCCGCCGCCGGTGTCGGCGACCGCGAACACGACCTCGTCCTCCTCGCGGTGTGCGGAGAGGGTGACCGTGCCGCCGGGCGGGGTGTGCCGGGTCGCGTTGGACACCAGATTGCCAAGCGCCTGACGCATCCGTACGGGGTCCGCGTCCAGCCAGGGCGTGCCGGCCACCTCGGCCACCAGCCGGATGCCGGCGGCCTCCGCTCCCACGCGGTGTGCCGCGGCGACCTGTTCGAGGAGTTCGCCGGCGCGCACCTCCTCGCGGTGCAGCCGCAGCGCGCCCGCGTCGGCGGCCGCGAGGTCCTGGAGATCGTCGATGACACGCTGCAGGACCACGGCCTCCTCGTGCAGGGAGGCGAGCAGTTCCCTGTCGGGGTCCACGATGCCGTCGCGGGCCACCTCCAGCCAGCCCCGGATGTTGGTGAGCGGAGTGCGCAGTTCGTGCGCGATGTCGCTGACCATCGCCTTGCGCTGGGCCTCCATCCGCTCGCGGCGCTCGGTCAGTTCGTTGAAGGCGAGCGCCAGGACGCCGGTCTCGTCCCGGGTGGTGACGGGCACGCGTACGTGCCGCTCCGGCGGTTGCCGCGCGGCCTGGGTCAGCGCGCGCAGGGGGCGTACGAGCCGGGTGGCGACCAGCGCGGTCACGGCCACCGTGAGGGCGAGGACGAGTCCGGCGACACCGAACACCTTGGCCTTGTTGGCGGCCGACATGTCGAAGCGGGGAACGGGCGTGTCCCCCGTGCCGAGGAAGAGTTCGGCGACCGGAGCGACGTAGGGCTGGAGTTGACCGCGCCGGGCCTCGGCGACGCAGGCGTTCGCCGTACGGGCGAGAGGTCCGTCCTGGTCGACGGGTCTCTTCCCCGTCAGATAGGGGACGGCGGTGGCGCCGCTCACGGCCTCCAGCGGCAGCGCCACGGAGTGGTCGAGGTGCACCTGGTGCCGGTCCAGACAGGTGCGGGTGAGTGCCGACAGCGCGTCCAGGGCCTTCTCTTCGGTCGGGGTGGGGGTGTTGAGCAGGCCGTCGGCGCATTCGTTCGGCACGTAGCCGGGGTCGATCGTCCCGTCCACGCCCTTCAACACGGTCCGGCCGCTGGGCATCCGCTCCGTGCGGGTGCGAACGCCGTTGCGGGAGAAGCAGAGTTGGCGCACGGTGGCGAGCTTGGCCACCCTCAGACGCTCGTTCGTGGTCAGCCGGTACGGGCCCACGGCACGCGGGTCGACCCCGGTGAGCTGCGCTCCGCGTTCCGTGTAGGTGTCGGTGCGCAGCGGGTCGACGGTGGCGGCGGCCCGGGGCGGCAGCGAGGTCCCGCGGGTCGCCGAGTCCGCGAAGGGGGCGCGGTCGCCCGCGGTCAGGGCGATGCGCCGGCCCGTCCGCAGCGAGATCGCGCGCAGTGTCCCGGTGACTCCGGACCAGTCGGAGTGGGTGGCCGCGTATCCGCTGAGCTGCCGCAGGATGTCCATGTCTTCGGCGAGCACCTGGCCCTGCTCCTCCTGGATGGCCCGGGTGGTGGTCTGCACCGCGAGCCAGGCGGTCGCGGCCACGGAGCACAGGGCGATGAGCACGGACGTGATCAGCAGCTTCACCAGCAGGCTCTTGCGCAGCGGCACGGCGCGGCTCACGGCCGGTCGCCCCTGAGCTTGTACCCGACGCCGAAGACGGTCACCAGACGCGTCGGTCTGCGCGGGTCCGCCTCGGTCTTCTTGCGCAGGTTCATGATGTGCACGTCGATGGCCCGCTCGGTCGAGGCCCGGTCGATGCCCCGGGTGTGGTGCAGCAACTGCCGCCGGGAGAAGACCCGTTCGGGCTCGCCGGCCATCGCGAGCAGGATCGCGTACTCGCCGGGGGTGCAGTCCACCGGCGAGCCGTCGCACAGCACCGTGTGCCGCAGCGGGTCCACCACGATCCCCGCTGCCCTGACGACCGGGTCGGGCCGCCGTTCGCCCGCGGCCCGTCCGCCGCGCCGCAGTACCGCACGGATACGGGCCATGAGCTCGCGCGGGCTGTACGGCTTGGTCATGTAGTCGTCCGCGCCGAGCTCCAGGCCGAGCAGGACGTCGTCCTCGGTGGAGCGGGCGGTCAGCATCAGGACGGGGATGTCGTCGTTCTCCCGCAGCACCCGGCACACTCCGAAGCCGTCGACCACCGGGAGCATCAGGTCCAGGACGACAAGGTCGGGCCGGTTCCGGCGGACCTCGTCGAGCGCTGCCGCGCCGTCGTGGACCACGGCCGCCGTATGCCCCTCACTCAGCAGCGAACGGCGTATCAGCTCCGCCTGCTTCTCGTCGTCCTCCGCGACCAGCACATATGCGCACACGCGGCCGATCGTAGGGGCTGCCGGCCGTGCCGCGGCCGGTGAGAGGGGCTTCCCACACCCTGACACCTTCCTGACAACCTTCCAGGACACTGCGGGCAAGTCCGGGGGCGGGCCGAGGGGACCACGCGACAGCCCTCGGACCTTGCGGTTGCCCTTGCGGTTGCGGTTGCGGTTGCGGTTGCGGTTGCGGTTGCGGTTGCGGTCAGCGTGCCAGGGAGGCGGCGTCGCCCATGACCACGACGGGGTGCCGGGCCGGGTCCAGTGCGCGCATCAGCTCCACCAGGTCCTTCTCGCGCAGGCCGACGCATCCGTGGGTGGGGCCGCCGTGGTCGACGTGCAGCCATATGCCACCGCCGCGGCCGGCGCCCAGCGGCCGGGTCCAGTCCAGGGGCGTGGTGCCGGGCCTGCGGTTGTAGTCGACAGCGACCACGTAGTCGAAGGCGCCGGCCAACGGCTCGCCGTCGAAGCCGGTGCCGGGCGAGGTGAAGGCGCCCGAGCGGTCGTACGGGAGCCGGGTGCCGGGGTCGGGCCGCAGCCCGCCCGCGTCCGTCAGGGTGAAGACGCCTGTCGGGGAACGCAGGTCGCCGGAGCGGTGGTGGTCGGTCCAGCCCTTGAGGGCGTTGCGCGCGGGCCGGCTCGGGCCTGCCGTCCAGCCCGCCTCGGTACGCTCGTACAGCACCACGGTGGACCGCGAGGAGTTCCTGCCGCTGCCGGTCACCACGACGGCCTGACGGGTCCGCGACGGGATCGCGGCCAGGGTCCTCGGGCCCAGTCCCGGCAGTCGCCCGGGGGGCGCCGTGCCCGAGTCGGACGGCGCCGGCGCGTGCGTCGCCCCGACGTGACGCGCCGGAGCGCCGCCGGCTCCGGGGCCGGCCTTCTCGGCCGTGCCGCCGCCGCAGCCGGCGAGCAGGAAGGACGCGGCGACGATCGCCGCGCGAACTCGGTGTGCGGAGTTGATCATGCCTCGACCCTGGCCGACACATATGAGGAACTCGTCAGGTGATCCACGGTTCGCCGCGTACCCGGGATGCGCCGGATCACCGGCGCGGCGCCCTGCCAAGGTGCCATCGGATCACCCTGATCCGCCGTGACGCGTCACCTCAGGTCTGACGCACCCGTTCCGGCGGGGCGACGGCCTCCCGCGAGTTCACCCAGCCCAGCAGGGTCACCGAGACGACCGCGGCGCACGCGCACCACGTGGAGACGAACTCCAGCTCCCACAGGGACCAGCAGATCACCGCGCCCGCCCCGGTCAGGAAGCCGAGCAGCACCAGCCCGCGGTCGCCGGAGATCAGCAGCGCTCCGACGGTGGCGAGGAGGTAGCCCCCGATGACCAGTTCGGGCCGGGGCAGATCGATGACGTAACCCATGGTGTGGCCGCGGATCTCGGCCCTGACGGGACGGACGGCCATGGCGTGCGCGAGGGCGGCCGCGGTCGCGACTCCGGCCGCGAGCGGGAGCAGCAGCCGGCGCCGGTCGCGGCTCGGCACCGCGCACAGCACGCCCGCCGGCACCCACACGGCCAGCAGCGGAAGGGCGATCACGGCCCAGGCCACGGTGGCGGGCCCCGTACCCCCACCGGCGTCCCAGACGCGGGCCTCGACGATCTGGTGGGCACCGAGCAGCAACGGCAGCGCGGCCAGCGGGAGATCCGTCCGGCGCCGCGCCCGGATCACGCAGGCCGCCCCGACCGCGGCGACCCCGGCACCGGCCGCCAGATCGGCCGTCGCACTCCAGCACATCGCGCCCCCCGAATCGGCCGTCGCGGCTTCCGTAGACCCACGTCCACGCTACGACGCCACGGCCGCGCTCCTCCCTCCGGCCTGCCGTCAGGACCCTCCACGGCACGGCACTTCCTGAAGTTTCAACAAAGGTATCCCTACGGTCCGATACGCCCCTGTGCGACGGCCGCGAAGAGTGATTGGGTGGGCCCGGCCATGCCAACCGACACGTAGGAGAGCTCCGCAACCATGAGCACCCCGTACACCTTCGAATACAAGGTCGTCACGTTCCGTGAATCGCTGATCGGCGACGCTCTGGACAGCGACAAGCTGGAAAAGGTCCTGAACAAGCATGCCGAGGACGGGTGGGCGCTCAAGGCGATCACGGCCGCGGACGTCAAGGGCCGCATAGGCCCCGGCGCCGTGGAGGGCCTGCTCCTCACCCTGGAACGCCCGCGCGTCTGACGGTCGCGTGGTGCGCGCGGCGCCGAAGCGGGAGATGCTGTGGGTGATGGGACAGCGGATCCGCAGGTGCTGCTGACGCCGTCGGGGGCCTTCCGGTACGGAGGGCCTCTCACGGCTGAACTCACGCCCGGGAGCCCCACGAGGGCCCCGCACCCCGCGAGACCGCTGTCGGCCGATCGCGTCAGGACGGGCGGCGATGAAGAGCGACGAAACTCTCGACACCGGTGTCGTCACCAGCAAGGCGGTCTTCGGCGCGCCGTGCTGGGTCAGTCTCACCACCCGCGACCTGAGCGCCGCCCAGAGCTTCTACACCGCGGTGCTGGGCTGGAGGTGGGCCTCGGGCACCCGGATGGGTGAGCAGTACCGCGTCGCCAGTGTCAGCGGGGTTCCGGTCGCGGGGGTCGCGGAGGTCGATTTCGTGGCGAAGACGGCGGTCGCCTGGACCGCGCTCTTCGCCGTCGCCTCCGCCGACGAGACCGTCGCGCGCAGCCAGGAGCGCGGCGGCACGACCGCGGTGGGCCCGATCTCGCTGCCGCCCGGCCGGGCCGCGCTGCTGGCCGACCGGGACGGCGCGGTCTTCGGGATCTGGGAGGGCGACCTGGTGTCCGGCTGGGAACGCTGGCGCAACGCGGCCCCCTCGTTCATCCGTCTGCACACCCGCGACGCCTTCGACGCCGCCATCTTCTACGGCGAGGTGCTCGGCTGGGCCTCCTCCGTCCCGGGCTGCTGCGAGGTCGACTACGAGGAGAACGAGGTCGTCCTGCGCAGCTTCGGCGACGTGGTGGCCCGGATCCACTCCGGCGCCCTGGGCGCGGCCCCCGACCCGAGCCTGCGGCCGCACTGGCAGATCCACTTCGCGGTCGACGACGTGGAGGCCTGCGTCCGCGCGGCGCGCGCCCACGGCGGCGCCGCGCACCAGCAGGGCATCGGCTCGGTGGAGGCCCTCATCATCGACCCCGACGGGGCCCGCTTCTCGGTGACGTCCCGGACCGCCGGATGACGCGCCGGACCACACGCTCACGACCGCCCCACGGCGAACCCGCCCCGCATCCGGCGCGCCGGATTACGCCGTTCGGGCTCCAATAGAGGATGACGGGATACCACCGGTACGACAGGCGCCGCCGGCCTCGCGGTCCAGGCGGCGACCCGATGGAGGTCCGCGATGCCCACTGCTCTCCGGCTCCTGCACGCGCTCTCCCCCGAACACCGTGATCGGCTGATGAGCGTGGCCCGCGAGGTGTCCTTCCCCGCGGACGGGCCGATCTTCGAGGAGGGAGGCACCGCCGACCGCTTCTGGGTGGTCCGCTCGGGAACGGTCTCGCTGTACCAGCGGGTCATCGCCGACCGGCGGATCACCGTCGCCCAGCTCGGGCCCGGCGACCTGCTCGGCTGGTCGTGGCTGTTCCGTCCGCACACCTGGGATTTCGGTGCCGAGGCCTTCAGCCCGGTGCGGGCCTACGAGTTCGACGCCGCCGAGGTGCGGACGCTCTGCGACCAGGATCCGACGCTGGAGCTGTCGCTGACGCGGACGATCGGCGCGATCCTGGCCCACCGTCTCGAAACGACCCGGACGGCGCTCATCGAGCACTACGCGCGCCGCGGGGGCAGCGGCTGAGTGCGGGGGCGGCGTGGCCGAGTGCACGCGGCGTGGTGGCGGGTGCGCGGCATGACGGCGGGTACGCGGCGCGGGGGCAGGTACACGGCGTGGTGCGGGTACGCGGCGTCCCTGAGTGCGTCCGGCGTGATCGCGCGCACGTGGCGCGGTCATGGGGTCCTGCCCATTGTCGGACCCGGCTGCGACAGTGATCTCTTATGAACGACATCCTCGCTTCCCCGGACGGACCGGACTCCTTCGCGCTCCTGCCGGGAGCGGTCCACTCGCCCGTGATCCTGCACGTGCCGCACTCCTCCAGGGAGATTCCCGCGCCGGTCCGTGCGGGCATCCTCCTCGACGATCCGGCGCTGGAGAGCGAGTTGGACCACATCACCGACGCGCACACCGCCGAACTGGCCTCGGACGCGGCCGAGGCGGCCGGGCTGACACCGTGGCGGTTCGTCAACCGGCTGTCCCGGCTGGTCGTCGATCCCGAGCGTTTCCCGGACGAGCGCGAGGAGATGCTCGCGGTCGGGATGGGCGCCGTCTATACACGGACGACGCACCGGGCGCCGCTGCGCCCCGCGGACACCGATCCCCGGCCGTTGATCGAGCGCTACTTCCACTCCTACGCGCGGGCGATGACGGCAGCGGTGAGCGACCGGCTGGCCGCCACCGGGCGGGCCGTGATCATCGACGTCCACTCGTATCCGACGGCCCGGCTGCCCTACGAACTGCACGGGGACGGGCCGCGGCCGCCGGTCTGCCTGGGGACCGACTCCTTCCACACGCCGCCGGAGCTGGTCGCGCTCGCGGAGAAGGCGTTCGCGGGGCTCGGCGGAGTGGGGATCGACAGCCCGTTCTCGGGCGCGTACGTCCCCTTGCGGTACTACGAACGGGAGCCGGGGGTCACGGCGCTGATGGTGGAGATCCGGCGGGACACGTACATGAAGGAGCCGGGAGGCCCGGTGGGTCCCGGGTTCACGCGCCTGGCCGCAGCCCTGACCGCGCTCGTGGACGCGGTGGACGAGTGGACCCGGAGCGCCGACACCTTGGGCGGGTAGAGCGGCGGGCCTCGCACCCCGGCGGGGTGACCAGGGAGCGCGGGGCCGGCCCGGTGGACAGGGGGCGCCGGGCGGGCGGCTGGCCAGGGAGCCCGGGGCACCCTAGGGTCGGGGTGAGCAAGCGCTCAGACACCGCCTCAGGGAGGGCACAGGACCATGCCGGTCGTCGACGCGTGGATGCAGCACCCCACTCTCCGCCACTCCAACCACGAGATGTTCGAGTCCCTGCGCCGCTGGACCGGGATGAGGACGCTGGAGGAGGAGCTGCCGGTCGAGGTCACCCTGGCCGCGCTGGCGAAGGCCGGGGTGGACACCGGCCTGGCCTCGGCCTGGTACGGACCTCAGGGCGCCCTGATCACCAACGACGAGGTCGCCGGATTCGTGGCCCGGTCGGAGGGACGGCTGCGCGGGGTGGCGGGCGCCGACCTCACCCGTCCCGTCGCCGCGGTGCGCGAACTCCGGCGGGCCGTCGAGGAGCTGGGCTTCGTGGCCCTGCGGATCATCCCGTGGCTGTGGCAACTGCCGCCCACCGACCGGCTCTACTACCCGCTGTACACCGCCTGCGCCGAACTCGGCGTCCCGTTCTGCACCCAGGTCGGGCACACCGGACCGCTGCGCCCCTCCGAGACCGGCCGCCCCATCCCGTACATCGACCAGGTCGCGCTCGACTTCCCCGAACTGACCATCGTCTGCGGGCACATCGGCTATCCGTGGACCACGGAGATGATCGCGGTCGCCGACAAGCACGCCAACGTGTACATCGACACCAGCGCCTACACCAGCCGCCGCTATCCCCCGGAGCTGGTCGCGTATCTGCGCGGCCGGGGTCGGCGGAAGGTCCTGTTCGGCTCCAACTACCCCATGATCGAGCCGAGTCGGGCCCTGGAGCACCTCGACGAGCTGGGCCTGGACGAGGAGACCACCGCGCTGTTCCTGTCGGGCAACGCCCGGCGCGTCTTCCGTCTGGGCGATCATTCGTAGATGCTGGGCCCCGACCAGCGTTCGACCCCGAGGTGAGGGCAGCCCGGCCATGGCTCTGCAGTTCAGCGCGACCAACCCGGAGCATCCCGCGCTCCTGCTCGAACTGCCGTGGCACCTGCCCCTGGAGGAGTGGCCCGAGCACCATCTGGTGCCGCTGCCGCGCGGCATCTCCCGGCACGTCGTGCGCTACGCGCGCGCCGGGGACGAGGTGGTGGCCGTCAAGGAACTCGCCGAACGGCCCGCGGTGCGCGAGTACGAACTGCTGCTGGGCCTGGACCGGCTCGGGATACCGGCGGTCGACCCGCTCGCCGTGGTCACCGGCCGCACGGACGCGGCCGGCGAGCCCCTGGAGTCGGTGCTGATCACCCGGCACCTGGGCGGCTCACTGCCGTACCGGTCGATGTTCGAGACGACCATGCGGCCCGCCACCATGCACCGGCTGATGGACGCGCTGGCCGTCCTGCTGGTGCGGCTGCACCTGGCCGGCTTCGCCTGGGGCGACTGCTCACTGTCCAACACGCTGTTCCGGCGCGACGCGGGAGCCTACGCCGCGTATCTGGTGGACGCCGAGACCGGTGAACTGCACCCGCGGCTCAGCACCGGCCAGCGCGAGTACGACCTCGATCTCGCCCGGGTGAACATCAGCGGCGAACTCCTCGACCTGGAGGCCGCGGGCGCCCTGCATCCCTCGGTGGACCCGATCGCGTTCGGCCGGGAGATCTGCGCCCGCCACCGGAGCCTGTGGGAGGAGCTGACCCGCACCTCCGTCTACCCGGCGGGCAAGTACCACTACATCGACCGCCGCATACGCCGGCTCAACGACCTCGGTTTCGACGTCGCCGAGATGCACATCGCGAGCTCGTCCAACGGCGACACCGTCACGTTCGTGCCCAAGGTCGTCGACGCGGGCCACCACCAGCGCCAATTGCTGCGGCTGACCGGACTCGACACGGAGGAGAACCAGGCCCGCAGGCTCCTGAACGACCTGGAGAGCTGGATGGCCACCCAGGACGACTACGCGCCGGGCCCTTCCGCGCCCGGATCCTCGGCCCCGGACGCCTCGGCCGCGGGCACCCGGCCCGGTCCGGGTGCGGGGCGCCCGCGTGCGGCGCGGCCCGAGGTGCTCGCCCACCGCTGGGTGCGGGACGTGTTCCGGCCGACGGTACGGGCGGTGCCCCCGGACCTGCGCGGCTCCATGGACCCGGCCGAGCTGTACCACGAGCTGCTCGAACACCGCTGGTTCCTGTCCGAGCGCGCCCAGCACGACATCGGCCTGGACGCGGCCGTGCAGGACTACGTCAAGAGCATCCTCCCGAAGGCCCGCGACCCCCTGCCGGCCCCCATGGACGCGGCGGAGCCGGCGGGCGCGTAGCCGGTTCCCGAGCAAAGGTGACCGATCGTACATACGATTGGCTCTGTACCGGCCCCGCGGCCCCCCGGGCGTCCACTCGGCCGGAACGCAACTGACCTGCTCGGGGTGGGAGAGGTATGACCCAGGCCGCCAGTCCGGCGCGGACCGTCATTCTGACCGTCGACGACGACCCCGGAGTCTCGCGAGCCGTCGCCCGTGACCTCCGGCGCCGTTACGGCGAGGGCCACCGGATCGTGCGCGCCGAGTCCGGCGACTCCGCGCTGGAGGCCCTGCGCGAGCTGAAGCTGCGCGGTGACCAGGTGGCGGTCATCCTCGCCGACTACCGCATGCCGCAGATGAACGGCATCGAGTTCCTGGAACAGGCCCTCGACGTGTACCCGGGCGCCCGCCGGGTGCTGCTGACCGCGTACGCGGACACCAACGCGGCCATCGACGCGATCAACGTGATCGACCTCGACCACTACCTGCTCAAGCCCTGGGATCCGCCGGAGGAGAAGCTCTACCCGGTCGTCGACGACCTCCTGGACGCGTGGCGGGCCAGCGACTACCGGCCCGTGGGCGCCTGCAAGGTGGTCGGGCACCGGTGGTCGGCCCGCTCCTCGGGCGTGCGGGAGTTCCTGGCCCGCAACCAGGTGCCCTATCGCTGGTACTCCTCCGACACTCCGGAGGGACAGCGCCTGCTGAGCGCCGCCGGACAGAACGGTGACCGGCTGCCGCTGGTGGTCACCCCGGACGGCACGCCGCTCGTCGAACCCGAGGACCCCGAGATCGCGGCGCACGTCGGGCTCGCCACGACACCGACCTCGGAGTTCTACGACCTCGTCGTCATCGGCGGCGGTCCGGCCGGGCTCGGGGCGGCCGTGTACGGCGCGTCCGAGGGGCTGCGCACCGTGCTCGTGGAGCGGTCCGCGACCGGCGGACAGGCGGGCCAGAGTTCACGGATCGAGAACTACCTCGGCTTCCCCGACGGAGTCTCCGGGGGACAGCTCACCGACCGGGCGCGGCGGCAGGCGGCCAAGTTCGGCGCCGAGATCCTCACCGCGCGTGAGGTGACCGGACTGGAGGTCACCGGGGCCTCGCGCACGATCCGCTTCTCCGACGGCTCCGCGATCTCCGCGCACGCGGTGATCCTCGCGACCGGTGTCTCGTACCGCCAGCTCCACGCTCCGGGCATCGCCGAGCTGACGGGCTGCGGCGTCTTCTACGGCTCGGCTCTGACCGAGGCCGCCGCCTGCCAGGGCCACGACGTGTACATCGTGGGCGGCGCGAACTCTGCGGGCCAGGCGGCGATGTATCTGGCCCGGGGCGCGAAGTCCGTGACCATCCTGGTGCGCGGCTCCTCGCTGACCGCCTCGATGTCGCACTACCTGATCGAGCAGATCTCGGACGCGCCGAACATCTCGGTGCGCACCGGTACGGTCGTGGACTCCGCGCACGGCGACGGCCATCTCGAACAGCTCACCCTGCGCGATGTGGAGAGCGGTCACACCGAACTCGTCGACGCGCAGTGGATGTTCGTGTTCATCGGCGCGGCCCCGCTCACCGACTGGCTGGAGGGCACGGTCCTGCGGGACGCCCGCGGCTTCATCGTGGCGGGCCCGGACATGACACCCGATGGGCAGCCCCCGCGCGGCTGGGAGCTGGACCGGCCCCCGTACCACCTGGAAACCAATGTGCCCGGAGTGTTCGTGGCCGGGGACGCGCGCGCCGAGTCGGCGAAGCGGGTCGCGTCCGCGGTCGGAGAGGGAGCCATGGCCGTCATGCTCGTCCACCGTTATCTGGAGCAGTCGTGAGCGGGCGGTCGGTGCCGTGCGACGCGGCGGAACTGGGCACGCTGTTCCTGTTCGAGAAGCTCGACGGCGACCAGTTGGACCGGCTGTGCCGGGAGGGCAGGACGGAGCAGTTCGACCCCGGGCCGGTGTACACCGAGGGTGATCCGGCCACCTGCTTCTACGTGCTCCTGGAGGGCACGGTCGTGATGTCGCGCCGGGTCGGCGCGGACGACGTGGAGATCAGCCGCACGTCGAAGCGCGGGGTGTACGCGGGAGCGATGCAGGCGTATCTCAGCGACCCGGGCGACGCTCAGTACAAGGGTTCCATGCGGGTCACCGAGCCGTCCCGGTTCTTCGTCCTGCCCGCGGCGACGTTCGCCGCCATCCTGCGGGACTGGTTCCCGATGGCCGTCCATCTGCTGGAGGGCATGTTCTTCGGCAGCCAGAACGCCCAGCGCACCGTCGGGCAGCGTGAGCGGCTGCTGGCACTCGGCTCACTGTCGGCCGGGCTCACGCACGAGCTCAACAACCCGGCCGCGGCGGCCGTGCGAGCCACCTCGGCGCTGCGTGACCGGGTGGCCCACATGCGTCAGAAGCTGGGGATGATCGCCTCGGGACCGTACGCGCGCGACGCTCTGGAGACGCTGGTCGAGATCCAGGAGCGGACCGCCGAACAGGTCGCCAAGGCCACCCCGCTGACCCCGCTGGAGGCCTCCGACCGGGAGGACGCGCTCGCCGACTGGCTCGACGACCACGACATCGCGGGCGGCTGGCAGCTCGCCCCGACCTTCGTCCAGGCGGGTCTCGACACCGACTGGCTGGACCAGGTCGCGGCGGCCGTGGACGGGCCGACTCTCGAAGGCGCGGTCCGGTGGCTCAACTACACGGTCGAGACCGAGCTGCTGATGAACGAGATCGAGGACTCCACCACCCGTATCTCGCATCTCGTGGACGCGGCCAAGCAGTACTCGCAGATGGACCGCGCGCCCTACCAGGTGGCCGACGTGCACGATCTGCTCGACAGCACCCTGATGATGCTCGCCGGCAAGATGGGCTCCGGCATCAAGGTCGTCAAGGAGTACGACCGGGCGCTGCCCCGGATCCCCTCCTATCCGGGTGAGCTGAACCAGGTGTGGACCAACCTCATCGACAACGCCGCCTCCGCGATGGCCGGCGAGGGGACGCTGACGGTGCGCACCGCTCCCGACGGCGACGATGTGCTCGTCGAGTTCCGCGACACGGGCCCCGGAGTGCCCGAGGAGATCCGCGACCGGATCTTCGACCCGTTCTTCACCACCAAGCCGGTGGGCGAGGGGACCGGGCTCGGCCTGGACATCTCCTGGCGGATCGTCGTCAACAAGCACCACGGCAGTCTGATGGTCCAGTCGGTGCCCGGCGACACCCGCTTCCAGGTACGCCTGCCCCTGACCGCCGCGGATACCACCGCGGAAACCACGGAGGAGCCATCATGACCACGCCGAACGGAATCGACCCGTCCGTACCGCCGAGCGGCACCGGCTGCACCGAGTGCGACGCCGCCGGCGGATGGTGGTTCCATCTGCGGCGCTGCGCCCAGTGCGGGCACGTCGGCTGCTGCGACGACTCCCCGGCCAAACACGCCACCGCGCACGCGCGCGGCACCGCGCATCCCGTCATCCAGAGCTTCGAGCCGGGCGAGAACTGGTTCTGGGACTACGACACCTCGGAGCTCTACGAGGCCGGTCCCGAGCTCGCTCCCCCGGTGAGCCACCCGCTCGACCAGCCCGTGCCCGGCCCCGCCGGCCGGGTTCCCGGCAACTGGGCCGAGCTACTGCGCTGAAGTCCCGGGGGGGGGCCCCCCCCCGGCCCCGCCCCCCCCCCCGCACGCCGAGGTGGGGGGGGAGAACGACCCCGGCGGCGCGGGGC
>NZ_JBHYXD010000040.1:68310-76005 GCF_042751995.1 Streptomyces sp. NPDC059371
CCCGCCCCCGCGGCGGGGTCACGACTTCTGGGTGAGTCATAGGCGGGCGACCCCCCGCGGCCCACCGCGGGCGCGGCCCGCCCCCCGACTCAGAGGACCTTGTTGCCGTACATCTCGCCGAGCGGATCGGCGAGCAGTTCGATCCGGGCGCCGTCGGGGTCGCGGAAGTAGATCGAGGCACCGCTCTCCTCCATGTACTCGACCTCGGCCGCGTCGAGCCGGTCGCGCAGTTGGCGCCAGGTGGCGGGGTCGACCGAGATCGCGAGGTGGTGCAGTCCGCCGAGGACCTCCGCGTAGGGGCCGAGGTCGAGGCCGGGGAAGTCGAAGAAGGCGATCAGGTTGCCGTTGCCGAGATCGAAGAAGAAGTGGGTCGAGCCCTTGTAGTCCCGGTTCTCGATCATCTCGGTGAGGGGGAAGCCCAGGACGCCCTGGTAGAACCGTACGGTCCGCTCCACGTCCGCGGAGAGCAGCGCCACATGGTGCACGCCGCGGGCCGTGCTCTGCGGCCTCTCCGCCATCAGATGGGCGTCCTTGATCCGCTGACGCTCCGCTTCGATCGCTGGCAGGTCCATGGCGCCCATCGAAAGCTCCTCACCCAGAGAACGGGAAAACGCACTCAGTACTGAATACAACCACTTTCACGCCGTCCGGCGAACGGCGTCGGCCCGCGTCCGGCCGCCGTCCGTCCCCGGTCCGTTCCCGGTCCGTCCGTCGGGATGCGCGGCGGGGCACTAAGGACGATCCTGGATATATGTCCGGACGGGCTCCTCTGGTTGTGCATCCGGCCCTGGATACCAGTGGCCGTGAGGTGACCGCGCGGGGTGAGAACCTCGGCGTGGCGTTCTCGGACGAGGATCTGCTGGAGTTCCTCGGCCGGGCGGGACTGCCGGACGCGGAGGATCTGCTGGACGATCCCGCCTGGGTGAAGTGGCGCGGAGGGCAGGCGCACTTCTACGGAACCGGCTGATCGGCCGGTGGTGCCAGGACGGTGAGTGTGCCGTTGGCCTGGCGCAACGCCAGTTCCAGGGGGAGCGCGGAATGCAGCGCGCCCGTGCCGTCCGGCGGCACGATCCATTCGAGCGGTCCCGCCGAACGGTACGGCGGCGGTACGGCGACCCATGAGCCTCTGCCGAGATGGCGGAGCCCCGAACCCTCCCAGCGGCTCTCGGGGTCGGGCGCCAGGAAGAAGCCCACGCGCTGAGCGGCGCAGTCGACCAGTGTGGGCCCCGGCAACCGGACCGGGTCGCACCACAGGATGTCGAGGGCGAGCAGGCCGAGTTGCTCGGGCACGCTCAGTACGTCCCAGTAGCGCCCGGCCTCCAGGAGCACACCGCCGCTCCCCTGGTCCCAGCCGCGTTTGCACGCCCTCGGGTCCGTGGCGGCCGCGGCCAGCCACTCCACGCTCCGCGTCCACATCAGGTTCGTCATGCATCACCCCGGAGTCGGTTCTCTCCGCCCGTCAGGACCTCGGCATATGCATCGTGGTGGATATCTCTACGTGGCGGAAGGGGTGGCGAGGTGTGGCGTTTTCCGGGGACCGGTTGACGGCTTTCGCGACGGTGCTCGCAGGGAGTCCAGGGAGGGGGCGTGCAGCGGGGTCGTGTGCCAGCGGGCGGTGAAGGTCCGGCCGGGGAGGACGCACTCCACGGTCAGCCGGTG
The DNA here is from genome assembly GCF_042751995.1 of Streptomyces sp. NPDC059371. Taxonomy (NCBI): domain Bacteria; kingdom Bacillati; phylum Actinomycetota; class Actinomycetes; order Kitasatosporales; family Streptomycetaceae; genus Streptomyces; species Streptomyces sp. NPDC059371. The sequence goes on from NZ_JBHYXD010000040.1 coordinate 69,970, forward strand.
CGGGGTCTCCAGGAAGAGCACGTCGACGCGCAGGGTGCCGGGGCCGGTCCAGCCCCCGCTCACCGCCAGGGGCGTCGGGCCGGTATCGACGCTCCAGCCGGTTCCCTCGAGACGCAGTTCGAGGCGCCGGTCCCCTTCGGCCAGGGTGACACCGGTGCCCTTGTCGCTCTCGGCGACGAGCACGCCCGTCAGCGTCCGCTGGGCCGCGCAGACGCCTCCGGCGGGCACGAACTCCGCCTGCGACCAGGTGCCTGGGGGCTCCGTGGGCTCGGGCGCGGCCTCGACCGGCGGCAGGGCGAGCCGGGCGAGCCGTCGGCTCAGCGCCTCGTCGCGCTCGCTCGCGTCCCGCGGCGGTGCCGTCTCGAACGCGGGCAGGAGATGGCGCCACATCAGATCCAGCAGTTCCTGCATCCGGTCGGTCGCCGCGGTCGTCGCGATCACGGCGTCGTGTTCGGGCAGCACGACACAGAACTGTCCGAACGCCCCGTCGCCGCGGTATCCGTGCCGTCCCCGCCAGAACTGGAATCCGTAGCCCTGCTGCCAGTCCGACCGGGCGCCTTCGGGAGTGCCGTCGGCGTTCGCGACATGCGCGCGGGTCGCCTCCGCGATCCAGGAGGCCGGCAGGAGCCGCCGGCCCTCCCAGACGCCGTCGTCCAGATAGAGCTGCCCGAGCCGGGCGATCGCGTCGGTCGCGGCGTGCAGTCCGCTGAAGCCGATCTCCCGGCCGGCCCGGTTCCGCGTCCAGTCGGTCTCCCCGATGCCCAGCGGGTCGAACAGACGGGGCCGCAGGTAATCGGTCAGCGACACACCGGTCACACGCTGGAGGATCGAGGCGAGCGTGTAGGTGGCCGACTGGTTGTACGCGAAGACGGTGCCGGGGTCTCGGTCCGGCGGGATCAGCAGGAATCCGCGTACCGCCTCCGTCCGGTCGGTCCGCATCGCGTCGGCCCAGGTCTCGCTGAGATGGCCGCTGGCCATGGCCGCGACGTGCCGGACGAGCATGGCGCGGCTGCGTGGATCGGTGATGTCGGCCTCGAACTCGGGGAAGTACGAGATCACCGGTCGGTCGAGGTCCAGCAGGCCCTCGGCCACGGCGAATCCGGCGGCCGTGGAGGTGAAGCTCTTGCTGAGCGAGTAGAGGAGCTGGAGGCGCTCCGGTGTGTACGGCGCCCACCAGCCGGAGGCGACGAGGTGCCCGTGGCGCAGGATCATCAGGCTGTGCGGTTCGATGCCGGGGTCGGCCTCGACGGCGTCGAGGAACGCGGTGATGCCCGAGGCGTCGACTCCCTGCTCGGCGGGCGGGCTCTGGGGCAGCGGTCGGGCACTCATACGGACGGCCTCCGGGTGGCTCGGGCGACGCGACGGACGACGGGCTACGGGCTACGGGCTACGGGCTACGGGCTACGAACTGGGCACGGCGGGCGGACAGCGTTGTGTGCATCTGGCATCTTTCCCGGACGGCTCCCCGGTGTCCACGTCCCGGCGGCTCCGGCGCCCCTCGCGTTCCAGCCATCACGCTAACTACCGCTAATGGAGAGCGAGTTGACGCCGAGGTCGGCCTTCGGCCCGCTACCGCGACGAGGAGGCCGGGCGGTGAACCGACCGCGAACGGGGGCCTGAACTGTTCGTACGGACGCGCGACGACGACGCGTCCGGGTAAAAACACTCATCTCCAGTCGTCTCCCGTTGAACACTCTTCGTCACCTCCCGCGTACTTCTGGGAAAGGCGAGTGTCCGGTACACGACGAGGGATGACGATGGCCAAGGCGCAAGACTCCTCGGGCGAGTTGATCGCCGGGAGATACCGGCTGCTCGACGTCTTCCTGCGCGAGGAGGGCCGGGCCCTGTGGCACGGCGAGGACACCGCCTTCGGACGGCCCGTCGTCCTGACCTGGTCGCGTGCCGCCGGACACCGGGGCGAGAAGCCGCCGGAGCCCGCCGCCGACCGGATCCTGCGCACGGCCGGGATCCTCGGCCCGGCCTGTCACGGAGGAGTGGCCGCGGTCCTCGAGGTGGTCGAGGAGCCCGGCTTCGTGTGGACCGTCACGGAGCGGCCGCCGGGTGCCCCGCTGTCCGAGCTCCTCCTGCACGGTCCCGTAGACCATGTGCGGGCGGCCGGTATCGGGCTCGGCGTCCTCGACGTCCTCACCGCCGCGCACCACGAGGGAGTCACGCACGGCGAACTCGGCCCGAGCCAGGTGTGGTCCGACGAGCACGGCAGGGTCACTGTGACCGGCTTCGGCCTGAGGGCATCCGCGGACGCACCGCGTGTCACCGCTCCCTCGTACGCCTCTCCCGAGCAGGCCCGCGGCGAAGGCGGCGCACCCCCGGCCGATCTCTGGGCGCTGGGCGCGATGATGTACGCGCTGGTCGAGGGGCGGCCGGTAGTCCGGGACCGGGGCGAGGCGGAGGCCACGCTCCGGGCGGTGGAGCGGCTGCCGGTCAGGGCCCCGCGCGGCGCGGGCCCGCTCGCGCCCGCCATTCTGGGCCTGTTGCGCTGGGACCCCGTGGAGCGGGTGCCCGAGGCCGTCGTGCGGGAGTCGCTGACACGCATCCTCCGGCAGAACTTCGAGGACATCACACCGCCGGAGCCGCTGCCCGATCTCCTCGATCCCACCGGGGAACACCATGGCCGGGCTGCGGAGGACGAGGGTTCGGGGCGACCGGTGCGCACCCGGCGAGGCCTGCCCCTGAGCCGGCCGGTTCTGCTGGGCGCGGCCGTCGCCGTCACGGTCGCCGGCGCCCTGGCGTTCGCCGCGGCGGGCGGACCGTCGGACGGGGACGGCACCGCCGCATCCGGCCCGGCACCCTCACGGGCCGCCGCCGGTGCGCCGTCCGGGGCACCCACCGCCGGCGGAGCGCCCACCGGCCGGACGCCCACGGCGTCCGCGAAGCCGTCCCCCTCCCCCTCCCCCACTCCCTCCGCCTCGGCCACCGCCGGTGCCACGCTGCCGGCCGGGTTCTCCCTCTACCGGGCGCCCCAGGGCTTCTCCGTCGCCCTGCCGAAGGGCTGGAAGCCCGTCGAGACCCAGTCCTCCGACGACCTCGCCTACCGGGTGACGCTCGGGACGAGCGGCGATGCGCGCACCCTGGCCGTCACCTACAGCACCCAGCTCGGTCCGGACCCGGTCGCCGTCTGGAGCGCCCTGGAGCCGAACCTGCGTGCCGTGTCCACCGGTTACGAACGCGTGGGAGCCATCCGGCCGGTGGCCTATCACGGTATGAAGGGCGCCGACATGGAGTGGTACTCCGTGGTCGGGGGTGTGCGGGTGCGCACCCTCGGCCGCGGTTTCCTCATCGGCGACCACCGCGGCTTCTCGCTGCGCTGGACGACCCCGGCGGACGAATGGGACAGCGCCGCCGACCGGCAGGCGCTGAAGGCCGTCCTCGACTCCTTCCGGACGGGCACGGAGTGACCGGCCGTCACCGATGACGCATGTCAGTGTCCTTCCGGGATGCGGAGGCCGGGCCTTCGCTGCGCCAGCCACACGGCGACCTCGTCGGCGATGGGCTGTCCGGTCTCCAGCTCGATGAAGCCGAACTGGCCTCCCTGGTTGCACTCCAGGAACCACCAGATGCCGTCCGCGTCCTCGGCGAAGTCGAAGGCGGCGTAGGCGAGTCCGGTGAAGGCGAGGTAGTCGTGGACCGAACGGGCGATGCGGTGGGGCACGGGTGTGGGTTCCCAGCCGTTCTCCGTCTCGCCGAACCGGCCGTCGACCTGACCGGGCTCGGCGGCCTTCCGGGCGGCGAACATCCGGGTGCCGATGCCGGTGAGCCGGATGTCGGCGCGTTTGGGAATGTAGCGCTGCAGGAGGGCGGGTCCGGCCGCGACTCCGGAGAAGTCCGTGCCGGGTCCGACCAGCGTGGTGGGCAGGGCCGCCGGAGGCTGGCCCGGCGGCGGCCCCGAGGCCGATTTCACCACGACGTCCCCGTGTTCCCGGACGAACTGCTCGGCCACCCGGGGAGCGGTCGTGATGATTGTGGGCGGCACGGCGAACTTGCTGCTGTGCGCCACCCGTAGCTGCCAGGGCTTGTGCCGGGCCTGCTCGGCGCGGCGCGGGTGGTTCATCCAGCGGGTCGAGGCGGAGTAGAGCATGCCGAACAGGGCCTGCCTGGTCTCGGCGGTGAGCCATGCGGAGGGTTCGGCGGCATGGGCCGCCGGCTCCCCCGGTCTGCGCACCCACACGGAGCGCAGGCCTCCCATGCTGAGCACATGGCCGTTGACCGACAGATAGCCGTCGAAGTCACCGTGGGCGTAGTCGGCGGACAGCACCGCCTTGCCGGGCAGGTCGGCGGGATCGAGGCGCACCATGGGCACGCCCCGCTCATGCAGTCTGGCCACCACCATGTCGGCGGTGACGTCCTGTTCGGCCGTGAGTATGAGAACCGTCATGCGCGCGGCATCCGTCAGTCGTCGAAGTGCGTCTGAGAACCGGCCGTCGAGGTCGTGGTGCCGGTCGCCATCAGCAACGCGCGATCGCTGACGGCCGGTCTGCCGTCGGGCAGCACGTTCAGTTGCAGGGACACGTCGAAGTGGTACGGGGGTATTGCGGCCGACTGCCCTGAGGGCCGGGCGTAGTTGAGAGTGAACGGTCGCACGAAAGATCCTCCCGCGGTCGCGCGATGGCCAATACACACCCGTACGTGACACAGCCGTAAGGAATTCATCACTTTCTGCCACATCGGGGTGAAGGTCATCACATCGCGTCGTTTCTGGGCTTGCACATTTCGGATTTACTGGGGTCTCCGCTGGGCCGCGGTCTCCGAGTGTCACCTTGATTCCACGCAGACCTTAGGCCATAGCTTCATCCTCCGTGACATCAACGCCCCACCACCCCAGGAGAGTTCCCGGTGACCGCAGCCATCACCTCATCCAAAGACGCCGCCGAGCAGACCGGCGTTCCGGACCTCATCGAGCGCGACGCGCACGACTTCGGCGCCTACGCGCGCAACGGTGGCTGGGCGTTCGCGCTCAAGGTGGCGCGCAGCGTCCGTCCGGGCGGGCAGTCCGCCGAGGAGACTCGGAAGGTGTCCGCGAAGGAGTTCGCGGAACTGGCCGGATGCTCGCCCGAGCGGGTCATGCGCTACTACAAGGCCTGGGACAGGGCCGCGGACGACGGACTGGTTCCCCAATTCGAGATCCTGATGCCGGGCGCCGACGTCGAACTGCCGGACGGGGAGGCCTGGTCGGCCTACTACGCCTCCCGCTCCAGTGCCGCCTCGGAGCGCGGCGCCGCCATCACCGAGGCCGCCGAGGCCGAGGGCATCCGTCCCACCAAGGCCCTGGAGGTGGCCGAGAACCCGACCGCGCTGCGGGCCGCGATCCTCGCCGACCCCTCGACGGCGAAGGCGGCGCGGGCGGCGCTCCTGGACCGGGTGAAGGAAGACCCCGCGCTCCAGACCGAGTTGGCCCGTGACATCGCCCGCACGGACGAGCTGAAGAAGGCGGTCGCCACCGAGAACAGGGCGGCCGACCGCATCGGATACGTGCGCCAGATCGCGGAGAAGGGCCAGATCAGGACGCCGGCCGGACAGACCTTGGACGCTCCGGCGGAGCTGCGCTCCGAGGCCGAGCGGCATCTGTCCCTCCTCGACGAACTCGACGAGGGCGAGGACGCGGGCGAGTGGGCCACCGAGGCGTACGACACGATGAAGAACCTCGTCGTCGAGACCGTGGAGGCCGACCCCGAACTGCGCGTCCAGGAACGCCGCACGAAGTTCTACAGCAGCCTGCAGAAGGCCACGAAGGTGTTCGAGGAGCTGACCTTCGACGACGCCGACGACATCTACGAGGACGACATGGTGCAGCGCCTGGAAGAGCTCCAGCAGGCGATCGGGACCGCCATCGCGGCACTGCGCGGGGCCTCGAACCGGGAGTGAGCCGACCGCGCGGCACCGCCGGCCGGAGGTGAACCGACCAGAGGTGAACCGGCCAGAGGTGAACCGACCGCGGGGGCGGGGGGGCCCGGGCGGGGCGCCCCGCGCCGCCCCGACCTCGGCGACTGCGCCCGCCGGCTCGCCGCCCAGGACCTCGGC